>JBFFWJ010000048.1:0-12494 GCA_041570315.1 Longimicrobiales bacterium
GAAGACAGGTGCTCCGCGATGACGGATTCATCCCCCTCCATCCCTCGCGAGATCAGCAGCTTGATCACCGCCGCCGCGGGTACACCGATCAGGAGGCCTGCGAAGCCGAAGAAGAAGCCTCCCACGGAGATCGCCAACACGACCCACACCGGGTGGATCCCGACCGACCCGCCCACGATCCGCGGACCGATGACGGTCCCGTCCAGCACCTGCACGACACCGTAGACCACCGCCACCTTCAGGAGGGACACGGCCACGCTGCCACTCACGAGCGCGATCACGATGGCGGGGACGAGGCTGAGCACGAGCCCGAGGTACGGGACGATGGAGAAGACCGCCACGATGAAGCCCAGCGTCCCCGCGTACGGAAACGACACGAGCGCCAGCGCCACCCCCGTGATCAGCCCCACGGAGATCGCAACCGTGAGCTGGCCCCTCAGATAGCTCGACACGATCGCGTCGCACTCCCGGAAGAAGCCCACCCAGGTGGGACGCCGATCCGGTGGCACGAGGTCCGCCATGGCCGCCGTCACGCGGTCCCAGTCCCGGATGAGATAGAAGGTCAGCACGGGCATGAGCGCGACGTAGCCGAGAATCGTGAGCACCGAGCCGAGCCCCCGCCCCAACCCGAGGACGCCCGTCCACACCCAGGACGTGAGCGCGGCCTGACGCTCCTGGAGGAACGACCCGATCGCAGCGGAGTCTACGCTGCGCAGGCGCTCGATCAGGGCCGAGGCGTCGACGAGGGGCAGGTCGAGCGCCAGCACGCGCCCCTCCATGCGCTCCAGCCACTCCGCCAGCCGCCCGAGCAGCTCCGGCGTGGCGTCCAGCACCTCACCCAGCTGGCGGATCGCGGCCGGCAACGCCACGAAGAACCCCAGGGCGAGGACGGCGAGCGCAGGCGCGACGATCAGCGTCACCGCAAGGGAACGCGACACGCCGCGGGCCTCGATGCGGTCCGCCAGGGGGTCGAGGACGTACGCCAGGACGATGGCCAGCACGAAGGGAGCGAGGAGGGTGCCCGTGGCGGCGAGAAGCCAGATCAGGGTGAGGCCCACGGCGACGCTGAGGAGCTCCGTGTGGCCCGGACGCCCCCGGAACGGGGCCATGACCGCCCACAGGACCAGCAGGAGGAGGACGGGGTTGAGCACGCTCCGGACCTGGAAGAGGAAGAGCCCGAGCACGAGGACCGCGGACGCCACCTGAACCACCTGCCACGGGGTGGGCCCGCCACGCTCCGTCATCGCCCAGCCCACGTCATCGGCTGGGTTCCTGCGCCCCGGACGCTCGGTCTGCCGGGTCGGTGCGATCTACCGGGTCGGTGCGATCTGTCGGGTCGGTGCGATCTGTCGGGTCGGTGCGATCTGTCGGGTCGGTGCGATCTGTCGGGTCGCCGCGATCTGCCGGGTCCGCTCGGCCGGCGCGCTCCGGCGCCGCGCTCGCCCTCGTCGGTGCACGACGGTCGGGTGGCGCATCTCCCTCGATCTCGGAGCGCACGAGCCGCTGCGCGATCTTCACGACCTCGCCCGCGTTGTCGTACGACACGCGCTCGTGCGCCGCATCGAGCGGGACCCAGACGCATTCCGTGATCCCCTCGCGCTCCTCGGGTACCGGATTCCCACGGTCGGAGTACATCAGGGAGAAGGTAGCGTACTTGTGGACCTGCTCGCCCTCGGCGTGGAAGCTCCAATCGATGGTGACGAGCTCCGGGCCCAGCCTGAGGTCCGTCAGGCCCGTCTCCTCGGCCACCTCCCGCAGGCCGGTGTCCTCGGGTCGCTCTCCGTCCTCGGCGTGCCCCTTGGGGAGTCCCCACCTCTTGTACGGGTCGAGGATGAGGAGGGTGTGCCACACGCCTCCGATGGCGCGGATCACCACGCCGCCGACGCTGGTCTCGACCCTGCCCCCGGCGGGCTCCGACGTGGTCACGGATCGCGACCCGGTCTCAGAAGATCGAGAGGCGGACGTAGCGCTGCGGGTTCTCGCGCAGATCCTCGAAGAGGAGGTTCATCTGGAGGAGCGCCTCCTCCGCCCGAAACACGAAGGTCGAGTCGGACAGCAGCCGTCCCAGGGAGCCTTCGCCGGCCTCGATCCGCGCCGACAGGCGGTCGATCCGGGCGAACGCGGAGTCGGCGCGGGCAAGCGTCACGCCGAGCCCACCGGTCGTGTCGGAGAGCTGGTCGGAGAGGTCTCGGAAGTTCCCGGCGATCACCTCGAGATCATCGAGAATCGAGTCCGTCCTGGCGTTCGCGAGGATCGCGTCCACTCGCTCGAAGGACCGGCGCGCGACCTCGGCGGCCACGCCGATCTCCGAGAGCGCGCTGTCGACGCTCGACGAGATGCTCGCGGCGGCGGCGCCCTGCTCCTGCACGAGCGTCCGCACCTCCTGGGTGATGTCTTCGATGTTGCCGATGGCGCGCGCGAGGTTCTCGGCGGTCTCCTGGTTGAAGGCCAGCTCGAGGCGGTCGGTGAGGTCCGCGAGGTTGCCGGAGATCTGCTCGGCGGACGCGGTCAGGCGGGTGATCTCGGGCAGCGCGTAGCCCCCGATCGTGTTGGGCACGCCCTCGGGTTGGCTTCCCGGCTCGTGGAACGGAAAGTCGGGATAGTCCGCCTTGCTGACGACCTCGGCCTGCCAGTCGCCGAAGAGCGACTCCGGACCGAGCACGACGCTCGCGTCCTCGGGCAGCGGGACCGCGGCGTCCAGGAGCATGGTCACGCGCACCGCCGCGGCGCTGGGCTCGACGGAGATCGCGTCCACGCGGCCGATGCGTACGCCCCGATACGTGACGGTGTTGCCCTCCTGCAGCTGGCCCACCGACGTGAGCAGCGCATGGACCGGAACCAGGGGACGACCGAAGTTGGTTCCCTGCAGCCAGAGGGTACCGAGCACCACGGCCGCCACGGCGGCGATGATGACGGACCCCACCATCAACTCCTTGCCGCGGGTCACCACGCCGACTCCAACAGCTCCGGCCTCCCTTCGATGAAGCCTTTCACGACCGGATCATCGCATGACTGGACCTCGCTTGGTGTCCCCTCGAAGCGAACGCTTCCATCGTAGAGCATCGCCACACGGTCGGAAATGCGGAAGGCGCTCTTCATGTCGTGCGTGATCACGAGCCCGGTCACGCCCAGCTCGTCCGCCATGCGCAGGATCAGCTCGTCGATCACCGACGTCGTCACCGGGTCGAGTCCGGTGGTCGGCTCGTCGTAGAGGAGGTAGGTCGGCTCGGTGGCGATGGCCCGCGCGAGGCCGGCGCGCTTCTTCTGCCCACCGGAGAGCTGGGAAGGGTAGCGGCCCTCGAACCCTTCGAGGTCCACGAGTCGCAGGCACTCGGCCACCCGCTCGCGAATCTGCTCCTTTCCGTAGCCCTGGAGCCGAGCCAGGCCCATCCCGACGTTCTCGGCGATCGTCATCGAGTCGAAGAGGGCGGCGAACTGGAAGACGTAGCCGACGTTCCTCCGGAGCCGGTACAGCGACTCCTGATCCAGGCGGCCGACGTTGTCCCCGTCGACCCACACCTCCCCCTGATCGGGGCGGAGCAGCCCCACGATGTGCTTCAGCATGACCGACTTCCCCGACCCGGAGCCCCCGATGACGGAGATCGTCTCGCCCTCCTGGATCGTGAGCGTGAAGCCCCTGAGGACCTCGTTCGCTCCGAACGCCTTGTGGACGTCGACGAGCTCGATGCTCATAGGAGCACGGCCGCCCAGAAGGCGTCGAGCACGAGGATGATCATGCTCGCGATCACGACCGAGCGGGTCGTCGCCTGACCGACACCCTGCGCGCCACCCCGGGTGTGATATCCGAAGGAGCACCCCACGCCGGTCACCGTGATGCCGAAGGTGACCGACTTGATCAGCGCGAACTGCACGTCCCATGGCTCGAAGAAGAGCCTCAGCCCCCTCTGGAACTCGGCGGAGGACATGTCCAGAAGCGCCATCGAGGTGCCCCATCCCGCGAGGACCCCGACCAGGCTCGCCAGCGTCACGACCATCGGAAACATGATCGCCCCGGCCAGCACGCGCGGCACCACCAGATACGCGACCGGGTCGTAGGCCAGCGTCTCCAGCGCGTCGACCTGCTCGGTGACGCGCATCGTCCCGATCTCGGCGGCGATGTTGGCGCCCACCCTCCCGGACAGCGCAAGGCCCGTGAGGACCGGCCCGAGCTCCAGGATCATGGTCTTGCCGACCAACGCTCCGACGAAGTACTCCGGCACGGCTCCGGTGAACGTGTAGGACGCCTGGAGCGCGAGCACGATGCCGGTGAACGTCGCGATGAAGAGCGCGATCGGGACGGACTCGACCCCGATCCGCGACATCTCGGACAGGATGTGCGGAGACCAGAGCTCCACCTTGCGCAGCGCACGGGCGGCGTCCGCGGCCAGGTAGCCCGAGCGCCCCACGGCCTCGACCGACCGTATCGCCCCGCGTCCGACAGACCGCACCGGTCCCACGAAGAAGAGCATGAGGGATTATACCACGCCGCGACACCGGTCAGGAATGCGTACGGGATTCCGGCTCCGGAGCGGAGAGGGAAGGATCGTGAGAGCCCCGATGCCCCTAACCCCTGAAGGAGCCTCCGCTCTCGAGCGTGAACTCCACCTCTTCGAGCCGTCCGTTGGCTCCCGGAACCTCGTAGGCGACCCGGACCCGCCGGACCGCCGCCCTGGGATCGGTGAGCGCCACCTCGAACTCCAACCCCTGGTCCGGGGACACGATGAGCGTGCGGACCCGCTCACCGGGCTCGGCCTCCGGTCGGGGAGTCGGGTTCCGAAAAAGCGTCTTGGTGGACTGACGCCCGGTCTCGAGCTGACGGGTAACCTTGACGATCCGAAGCCAGTCCGGTTGGTAGCTCACCCCGTACTCGAAGCCGCGCTGGTCGGCCCCGGATCCTTCGCGATTGTGTCGCGCCACCGTGGCTCCTTCGAGAGTCCGGCCTTCGTCGAAAACCACCACGAAAACGAATGTTTCCGGCGGCCTCCGGAAAAGTCAAGTTTGGACGCTCGGTGATCGGGGGAAACCGTTGCCGCAGAGCGGGAATCGCCTGCTCGCCCGCCTGCGGCTTTCCCGAAAACTAGAGCGCGACCGGCACGGGCGCGAACGTAAGAAAGAACATCACGATCAGGGCCAGACCCAACGCGCGCCGAAGCCGGCCGATGTCCGGCTCGCCCTGGACCACGCTCGCGTGCCGGACCCGTCCCCGGTGCACGGCGAGCACGACGAGCCCCCACACCCACCATCCCCACCACAGCAGGCCCAAGGGCACCAGCGCCAGCAGGAAGGTCCGGGCCGCGCGCGGGTGACTCCGCGGATCGAGGGCGTACACGATGTGGCCGCCGTCGAGCTGACCCAGCGGGAGGAGGTTGAGCGCGGTCACGAAGAGGCCGAGCCAACCGACGAGCGCGAGCGGATGGAGCAGGATCGGCGCCTCGCCGACCGGCCCCGGCCCGAACAGGGACCCCATCGCGTGCACCAGCAGGCCGTTGCCCAGCCACACCGGCTGATCGAAGAAGCGGATGACGAACGGCGTGGTCAGGTCGGCTCGTCCGCCGACCGTCTCCGACCAGAGGAGTCCCAGCCCGAGCAGGGGCAGCGACACGGCGAACCCGGCCAGTGGCCCCGCGGCGCCGATGTCGAAGAGCACGCGCCGTCGAACGATCGGCCCCCGGAGTCGGATGAACGCCCCGATCGTGCCGATGACCGAGAAGTACGGCGGGAAGGGGATGAAGTACGGCAGCGAGACGCGAACCCGATGCGCACGGGCGGCCAGATAATGCCCCATCTCGTGGGCCGAGAGAACGCCGAGAAAGGGCAGCGCGAAGGACGCCCCGATCAGGAGCGTCCGCCACCGGACCGCCGTGGGGTAGGGGATCTGGACGCCACCCACGAGGGCGACCTCGGTCCGGAAGGGATCCAGCCCGGCCATCAGCGCGCCCGACCCCAGCGTGGTGACCAGGGTGGCGAGGAACAGCAGCACGTGGACCCACGGGGGCCGCACCGGCTCGTCCTTGACCTGATAGACGAGAACGACGTCCGTGCCGTCCGCGTGGTCGTGGAGGTACGCCGAAGCCGGCCACGACGCGAGCACGCGCGTGACGTCGTCCGAGGCCGGGTCGAGGTCGGAGCGGAGGCGGCCCTCCAGGACCGTGTCGTGCGGCAGGGAGGTGAGCCGATAGTGCTCGAGGAGGGGGTGCCACAGGTTCGGATCAGGCTTGACCGTTCTTTTTCCCCTCACTACGTTCGCCCCGTGAGCAGGATCCGATCCTGCGGCACCCGTCGCCGGCCCGTTTCGGGATGTCCGAAATGCGCGTCAGCCGGCACCGACTCCGCTGTCGACGACCACCGGGTCGTTCCCGAATCTCTATCCCGGGACGCAGGCCGTTTCCGGGCCGCCCCTTCCCCCTCGCCACGTGGGTCCCCGTGGACATCGCCGAGCTCAAAGCCAAGAACATCGGAGAGCTTCACGACCTGGCCGAAGAGCTCAACATCAGCAACTACGCGGGGCTCCGCAAGCAGGATCTCACGCTCAAGATCGAGCAAGCCCTCTTCGAGAACGAGGTCGTCCTCACCGCGACCGGAGTGCTGGAGATCCTGCCCGAAGGCTACGGGTTTCTCCGCTCCCAGGATTGGAGCTACCTGTACGGACCCGACGACATCTACGTGAGTCCCTCCCAGATCAAGCGGTTCGGCCTGCGCACCGGAGACACGGTCGCGGGGGAGGTGCGGCCGCCGAAGGTCGACGAGCGCTATCTGGCGCTCCTGAAGGTCGACTCGGTGAACGGGCTCGAGCCGGAAGAGGCCAAGATCCGGGGCGAGTTCGACGACCTCCGCCCCTGCTATCCGGAGCGGCGCCTCAACCTCGAGGTCGTCGGAGAGGGGGCCACGCTCACGATGCGCGTGGTCGACCTCATCGCCCCCATCGGCCTCGGACAGCGCGGGCTCATCGTGTCGCCCCCCAAAGCCGGAAAGACGATGATCCTGCAGCAGATGGCGAACTCGATCGCGATCAACTCGCCGGACGTCCACCTGATCGTCCTCCTGATCGACGAGCGCCCCGAGGAAGTCACGGACATGCAGCGCCGCGTGCGGGGAGAGGTGATCTCCTCGACCTTCGACGAGTCCGCCGAGCGGCACGTGCAGGTCGCGGAGATGGTCATGGAGAAGGCCAAGCGGCTCGTCGAGCACGGCAAGGACGTCGTCATCCTCCTCGACTCCATCACGCGGCTCGCGCGCGCCTACAACACGACGATGCCCCACTCGGGGCGAATCCTCTCGGGCGGCGTGGACGCCAACGCGCTCCACAAGCCGAAGCGCTTCTTCGGTGCGGCGCGCAACATCGAGGGAGGAGGCTCGCTCACGATCGTCGCGACCGCGCTCGTCGAGACCGGGAGCCGGATGGACGAGGTGATCTTCGAGGAGTTCAAGGGCACCGGGAACATGGAGCTCGTCCTCGACCGTCAGATCTCCGAGCGTCGCATCTTCCCCGCCATCGACCTGAACCGCTCCGGGACCCGCAAGGAGGAGCTCCTGCTGAGCGACACGGAGCTCAACCGCGTCTTCCTGCTGCGCAACTTCCTCTCGGACATGCCCGCGCCGGAAGCCATCGAGTTCCTGCTCGCTCGCATGAAGCAGACGTCGTCGAACGCCGAGTTCATGGAGGCGATGACGAGGGGCGTGTGAGCCCCGGCGACCGGGGATGAGCCCCGGCGACCGGGGACGAGCCCCGGCGACGGGCGTCAGCGGGGGGCCTGCGCCTTCACTCGTCGATGACGTCTTCGTAGCGCGGGTTCACGACGAGCTCACCCTCGTCGAAGATCTTCCGGTCCCACGGAAAGATCACCTGGGCGTCCATGGTCAGCGCCGAGTAGTCGGGCTGGAACCCGCTGGTGCGCGCGAAGCTGGTCGCGGTGCGCACCTCGGCGGGTTGGACGTCCCGGACCGCCGCCAGCGCCAGCCTCAGCGTGTCGCCCGACGTGGTGATCTCGTCGACGATCAACACGCGCTTGCCCTGCGCCTGGCGGGGCGCCGCCGAGAGCACCGCCGGCCGCATGCGCACCATCTCCTCCCCTTCCTTGCGCGAGATCCTCATCGAGTAGAAGTCGACGCGCAGGATGGACGCCACCACCGCGGCGGGGATCACCCCGGCCCGGGCGATGCCCACGATGACCTCCGGGTCGTATTCGCGAGCCACCTTCAGAGCAAGGGCGCGGCAGAGCTCGCCGAACATGGCCCAGTCGACCTCCAGGAACTCCTGGGTCGACGGCTCGGGATTGTGCATGGATCCCATGGTTCGAGACATGTCGGAAGCTACCGAGACGGGCCCGATCTGCCCACCGCCTCCCACGCGTTGACGTTCCGGGGGTCCCGCGCGAAGCTACGGTTCATGTCCGACGATGCGACGGCGCGGGCCGACCAGAACCTCGAGCGGGCGCTCGCCGAGAGCGGCGCTCGCGACCCTCGCGAGTTCTATCGGGACCGGCTCCGCGAGCTCAAGCAGGCGGACGCGCGAGCCTACGGGGAGGCGGTGGCGTACTACCGCGACACGCTCATTCCCCGCGTGGCCTCGGGCGAAACCGATCCCCTCGACGCCTGGACGGAGTACGGCCGGCGGCTGGCGTCCAGCCTGGCGGAGGGAAGGACGGTCTCGGTGGACGCCACCGGACGCGCCCACCCCTACGGCGGCCCTTCTCGCGACGACCTGATCCTGCACCTGCCCGACGCGGCGGGCGCCCGGGCCCTCCTCGTCGGCCTGCCCGTCGAGCTGAGCCCGGCTCAGCGCGCGACCTACGACGCGTTGGTGGCCGGCAAGCAGCGGAGTCGCGCCTAGTGGGGACACACTCCGCTGGGCGGAGCCGGGCTCAGTCCTCCACGATGTAGGCGATCCCCCAGGCTCCGACTCCGAGGTGGGTCGCGATCACCGGGGTGGCGGGCGCCGACAGGATCTCCACGTCCTTGCCGTACGTCGCTCGAAGCTCGGCGCTGATCGTGTCCACGAGCTCGGGAACGCCGACGTGCACGACCCCGAACCGGACGCGCTCGGCGTCCGGTGGAATCCGGTCGCGCAGCGCCCGCAGCAGCTCCGGACGGGCCCTGACCTCCCCGAACGCGCGCCCGAACGCGGTGACCTCTCCCGAGGGCGTCAGCCCCAGCACGGGCTTGAGGCCCAGAAAGCGCCCCAGAAGCGCCTTTCCCTTCCCCACGCGGCCCGAGGCGATCAGGCGGTCGAAGGTGCGCACCGTGAACAGGATGCCCGAGCGCGACCGTATGCGCCCGAGCTCGGCGACGATGGCGTCGGCAGGCCATCCGAGCTCTCCCAGCTCGGCCGCCTTCAGGGCCAGCAGGCCCTGGAGGAGGGAGGCCCCCAGAGAGTCGGCCACCCGAACGGGCGCCGCGTCGAAGCGGGTCGCGGCCACCTCCGCGGCGCCCACGGTTCCGGACAGGGTGGAGGAGACCAGCACGGCGACGACCTCCTCCCCTTCGTCCGCCGCATCCGCGAACCCCTCGAGCAGCGCGGCAGGGGATGGCTGGCTCGTCGTCGGCAGCGTCTCGGCGCTCGTCAGCATCTCGTGGAAGCGTGTCGCCGAGATGTCGATCCCGTCTCGAAAGGTGCGATCCCCTTCCACGAGCGACATCGGCACCACGTGGATGCCGTGGGCCCGCACGATCTCCTCGGAGAGATCGCAGGCGGAGTCGGTGACGACCGCGATCGGGCGGCGCGCGAGCTGGATGTGTCCCCCCGCACGCCCGATCGTGTCGTGCTGGACCTTCATGTCCTCGGCCTTGTGGGTCACGAGCGTTCCCAGCCCACGAAGGTACGCGAACACGTCCTCCGGCTCGTCGGTGTGGACGTGGATCTTGAGCACGTCGTCGGAGCGGATCGCGATGACCGAGTCCCCGTCGCGGCTCAGCACGTCACGGACCTCCTCCTGCGGCGGCAGGTCGGGGCCGCGCACGAGCGCTTCGGTACAGAACCGGTACTGCTCCTCCTCGACCGCCGGGTACTCGACGAGCGCCGGCGCCGCCGGCTCCGACGCTCCCGGGCCCGCGCCGACCTCGACGGGGACGCCCTGCACGAAGAGGAGGACGCCCTCGAGCAGGCTGACGAAGCCCTTGGCCCCCGCGTCGACCACCCCGGCCTTCTTGAGGACCGGGAGCTGCTCGGGCGTCCGGGAGAGCGAGAACCGCGCCCGGTCGACGACGTGCGTGACCAGCGGCACGAAGTCGCCGGCCTCGGACTCCCTGGCCGCGACCGCCGCGTCACGCATGACCGTGAGAATCGTCCCCTCGACGGGCTTTTCGAGGGCTCGGTACAGGCGGTCGACCCCGGCGTGAAGCGCCTGCGCGAACTCGTCCGTCGAGATCCGCACATGGGACGAGAGGTGATCGGCGAAGCCCAGGAGGAAGTGCGACAGCATCATTCCGCAGTTGCCCCGCGCGCCCAGGACCGCGCCCTGCGCCGCCTCGTGCGCGACCACCGACACGTCGCGATCGGTGTTGGCCCGCAGATGGTCGGCGATCGCACGGACGGTGAGGGCCAGGTTGGTGCCCGTGTCCCCGTCGGGAACGGGAAAGACGTTGATCCGGTTCAGCTCCGAGCGCTGCAGCTGCGCGTACTCGCACGCGGCGAGCAGGGACCGGCGCAAGCGCGGTCCGTCCAGATACGTGATCTGCATCGCAGTCGTGGGCATGGTCGGTGGAGCGAGCTCGGAGCTGCGGGGGCGTCCCTCCGTCCCGCACGTTGGCTTCGGGAGGGCTTCGATCGGAAAATCTAGGCAAGCACGGAAGGTGCGGCACCCTCTCGGGCGGGTGCGGCACCCTCTCGGGCGGGTGCGGGAGCCTCGCGGCCGGTGCGGCGCAGCGAACCCTGTTCGGGGGGTCGGGTACCTAACTATTCAGCGGCAGCCGACGTCCAAGGAGCCCATGGAACCGTCCGACCAGCCGTCCAGGCTCAGCCACTTCCTGTCCGAGATGCGACGCCGTCACGTCGTGCGCGTCGCGCTCGGCTACGCGGCGGCCGCCTTCGTCGTGCTGCAGCTCGCCGAGATCGTCTTTCCGGCCTTCGGCATCAGCGACGGCGGGCTGCGGGTGCTCGTCGTCCTGACCGCCCTCGGCTTCCTGCCGGCTCTGGTGCTGGCCTGGGTCTACGATCTCACCACCGAGGGGATCACGCGGACCGAGGAGGGGGCCCACACCGCGCCCCCCTCGCGCCTCGCGCTCGCCGCGCTCCTCGGTGTCACGGTGCTGATCACCGGTGGGCTCGCGCTCTACCTCGCCGACCAGGGCGTCCTGTCGCCGACGGAGGGCGCCGGGGTCGACGCCCCCGCCGGGGTTCGTGCGGCCGCCTACGATCCGGACGAGCCCATCCGGTCGCTCGCGGTCCTTCCCCTCGACGACTTCTCGCCGTCCGGGGACCAGGCGTACTTCACCTCGGGCATGCACGAGGAGCTGATCGCGAAGCTGAGCGTGCTCGAGGGCGTGCGCGTCGTCTCGCGCACGACCGTGATGCAGTACGCGGACTCGGGCACGCGGCCCTCCTCGCCGCAGATCGGACGCGACCTGGGTGTCGACGTGCTGGTCGAAGGGTCGGTCAGCCGCAGTGACGAACGGGTTCGGGTGACGCTGCAGATCATCCACGCGCCCAGCGACTCGCACATCGAGACGCTGCAGTGGGACCGCGAGAACGTCGAGGACGTGCTCGCCTTCCAGACCGAGATCGCTCACGCCGTCGTGCACGAGATCGGCGGCGAGCACGAGGAGGCGTCCTTCGAGGACGTGCGGGTCGCGGGCATCGAGCCGCAAGCCCAGGAAGCCTACCTGAGGGCCCGCCACGAGTACGACCGTGGGACGCTCGACGGATACCGCATGGCCCTCGAGTACTTTCAGCAGGCCCTGGACGAGGATCCCGACTTCGCGGCGGCGAAGGCCGGCGCCGCGGGAGCCCGGTTCCTGCTCGGCCTCGAGGCCCCCGAGCCGGCGGGAGAGGAGCTCCGGCAGGCACGCGCCGACGCGATGGCCGCCCTCGACATGGACTCGTCGTCGGTCGAGGCGAAGGAGGTGCTCGCCTACATCGAGCGAGGCATCCCCGAGGTCTCCGGGACGCTGATGGTGCCCGACGCGCCGCTCCCGGGCTCGGGCGCGCACGTCATCCCGATGCCCGGGACCTTCGACTCGGTCCGGATCGACATCGCCGGCTACGACACGACCTGGGTCGCCGCGGTCACCGGCCTCGGTGAGCGCATCGAAGAGCGGGTCCGCCGCCTCGAGCTCCGATCGTTCGAGGCCGAGGGCAGGGCGCGCGCGGTGGAGGCGCGTCAGCTGATGAGCAGGGGCCGATACGCCGAGGGGGCGCGCCTTCTCGAGGAGGCCGTGACGGAAGACCCCGGGAACGGACCGGCCTGGGACATGCTGGCCCGGGCCCGCGCATCGAGCGGGGATCCGGACGGCGCCGTCGACGCGGTATCGCAGTGGCAGGCCAGCGGGGCGTCGGGCGC
>JBFFWJ010000049.1:0-12363 GCA_041570315.1 Longimicrobiales bacterium
CGGCGGGCTGGCTGCGGACCTGCTCGCGCGCGAGGACGCGTCGACGGTGGCGGTGTTCGGGGCCGGTGTCCAGGCGCGCACGCAGCTCGAGGCCGTGCGCTGCGTGCGCCCGATTTCCGAGGTGCGGGTGGTGTCGCGACGCGGCGCGTCCGCGGAGCGCATGGCCGCGGAGCTCACGGGTGTCGCCGCTCGGGCCGTGAAGGACGCGGACGAGGCGATCGAGGGCGCCGACATCATCGTCGCGGCCACCAGCAGCTCGAGCCCCGTCTTCGACGGGGCGAAGGTCGCGGCCGGGACCCACGTGACCGGGGTCGGCTCGTTCACCACGGAGATGCGCGAGGTGGACACGGCTCTGGTCACCCGCGCGCGTGTCGTGGTCGATCAGCGCGCGGCGGTCCTGGCCGAGGCGGGAGACATCGCCGGCCCGATCGCGGACGGGGCTGTCGACGAGTCCGTGATGTCGGCCGAAATCGGGGAGATTCTGCTGGGTCGCGCGCCGGGGCGCACGGACGCCGACGAGATCACCTTCTTCAAGTCGGTCGGCAACGCGGTCCAGGACGTCGCGGTGGCCGCGCGGGTGCTGGAGGGCGCCACCGCATCGGGCCGGGGCGTGCTCCTCGACCTCTGACCCGGCCCGCGCCCGCGTCGGCGGGGCGCTCGCGGCTGCGGTTGCGGCTGCGGCTGCGCGGGCGTCAGCCGCCGAGCTGCGACCAGGCCTGCGCCCGCTCCTGGTACCGGGCCAGCGCGTCCTGGTCGCCCTGCTGGACGGCCACCTGGACGAGGGCCAGATAGGTCCACGCGTAGTAGTTCGGGATCCCGATCGTCGCGATGTCGGGCCAGTGGTCCCACGCGTCCGGGATCCCCGACCGGTGGATGTAGACCTCGTCGACCAGCGTGCCGGTGCGGTCGACGTCGATCCACTCTCCGATCACCGAGGTGTACGGAGACTGCTCCATGCGGACGATCGTCGGATCCCCGCTCTCGGCGACGGGCCCGTTGTGGAGCTTGAACGCCAGCCCGTGCCGGACGAGGTACGGCTGCACGCCGAGTGACTGGGCTGCATTGCCGCTCGACGCGAAGTAGATGGGCCGCTCGTCGATCACCTCGTTGATGAGGTTGAGCGCGAACTGCTGCCAGGGCGAGAGGTACTGGCCGGCCTGGAGCGTCGCGCGCACGTTCCCCATGAGGAGCTCCACGGTCTCCGTGACCGGCGCCACGCGCAGGGAGACCTCGGCGATCTGGTCGTCGGTCAGCGGGATGATCGACCTCGTCGGCGGACGGATCGGCTCGTCGACCAGGATCGCGGCCTTGTCGCCCGCGTCCGCCCGGGAGCTCACGTACGCCGCCGGCGTGCTCTCCGCCGAGTACGGGCGCTGGCACTGGATGACCGTCCAGTCCGACGAAGGATCGGTCCCCTCCGGGCACGGCTCGGTCAGCCGCTTGAGCTGGTAGGTGTACCAGTCGGTGTTGAGGTACGACGTCACGATCACGGTCACGTCGCGTCGGATCCCCTCGACCTCCTGGAGATACCAGAGCGGGAACGTGTCGTTGTCCCCGTTGGTGAAGAGGACGGCGTACGGCTCGACGCTCATGAGAAGGTTGTACGCCCAGTCCCGCGCCGAGTAGTCGTAGTGGCGCGTCGCCCAGCTCCAGTTGAGCACGAGCGGAAGAAGCGCGAGCGCGAGCACCGGGCTCGCCTTGGCCAGGCTCGCCTTGAGCTCCAGAGCCGCCTCGCGCCAGAGGGTCACGATGCCCATGCCCGCCCACAGCCCCCAGACCGAGAAGCTGACGATGAAGAAGTAGTCCCGCTCACGGACCTCGTGCAGCGACCGGTCGGCCACGGGCGCCTGCAGGGAGTACCCGTACTTGAAGTTCAGGTAGTAGACGAGGGCACCGGAGAGCGTGGCGAAGAGCGTGAGCACGAAGAGGAAGCTCGCCCGGTCACGGCGCGCGTGCTCGATCGCACCCCAAACGCCGAGACCGGTGAAGAGCATCGTGAACGGCAGGCGCACGTTCGCGAAGACGGTGTTGGCTCCGTTCAGGGAACGGGCCCACTGCCAATCGAAGTACTGGAGGTAGTTCGTGAGCTGGGACGGGAGCGGCGCCTGCCTGGGGATCAGCGGAGGCTTGTCGTATTGCGTCCGGTTGAGCGCCTCCGCCAACGCCGCGCAGCCCGCCTTGCCGTAGGTCACCACGGCGCCCAGGGCCGAGGCGATGTCGGGGCAGGTCGGCGCGGCCTCGTTGATGAGCGGGCCGAGCCCGGCGCGGATGGGCAGGAAGAGGTGGATGGAGAGCCCCAGGAGCACCGCGGCTCCGCCGGAGACGTACAGACGCCAGTCGAGCAGGGTCTTCGGGTATACGTAGAGGCAGAAGGCACCGAACAGCGGAATGCCGACGAGGGCCACGCGGTAGTCGACGACGCCGCCGAGCGCCAGAATGAAGGCGATGCCGATCGGCGGGAGCATCTGTGGCCGCACGTAGAGGATGAAGAGCCCGATCGCGGGCGCCGCGAGGAAGGCCATCAGGTGGTTGCCCACGCTCAGGGCGAGGATGAACGCCATGAGGATGAGCAGGTTGTCGTCCTTCCCACGCCCGAGGTTCTCCTGCCAGCGGAAGGCCAGCCAGGACAGAAGGGCGATGGTCAGGAGCGAGACCGTGTAGACCTTCTCGTTTACGTTCGACTGGCTCCACACCGTGAAGGCGGTGGCGCTCACGAGCACGGCCGCGGCCGCTCCGATCAGCCGGAAGGTCCGATCCTCGGAGAAGAAGCGCAGGATGTGGTGCACGACCAGGAACCACAGCGCGTGGGCCGTGGCGCTCACGACGGCGCTGAAGAGGTTGATCTTCACGGCCACGGAGAGCCCCAGGGGCGCGAGCAGGAGCGACCAGGCCCGGGCGAGGACCACGAAGAGCGGGTTCCCGGGCGGGTGCGGGATCCCCATGATGTGGCCCGTGGCGATGTACTCGCTCGTGTCCCAGAAGGCGGTGGTGGGGCCGAGCGTGAGCGCGTACAGGGCGAAGACGAGCCCCCCGGCGAGCGCGGCCGCCCGGTACGGCGGACGGAGATCGCCGCTCCCGTCGCTGATCGGCTCCGCGGGAGCCCCGTCCGTGCGTTTCGCGTCCTCGTTGGTCATGCCGTGGGGTCGGTCGGCGGCTCGCCGGCGGCCTCGCGCGAGGGTCCGACGCTCTCCGGAATCTCTCCGAAAGCAAATAACATAACCCGTCCGACCCCGATCCCGGGCCACGGATGAGCCGGCGCAGGGGGCATCACGCCTCGGGGGAGAGATGCAGGCAGCCCCACGCGTCCACCTCGACGGTCCATCGGGGCGGAACCCAGGTCGTCGCGCTGTACTCCTGGATCACGAGGGGGCCATCCAGGGCGTGCCCCGCCGCGTGATCGCGGCGCCAGACCCGACCCGCCTCGAGGGCCCGCCCGCCGAAGACTACCGTGGCGGGCGTCGTCCGGGGCGGGCCCGAGGCCCGCCCGATCCGCGCCACCTCCGGCTCGCTGGCCGGGGCGGACACGACCACGCGGAGGGTGACGGCCTCGACCGGCGTGTCCGGCCTCCGATATCCGTACCGGTCGAGGTGAGCCCGGTGAAAGGCGTCCTCCCAGCCGCGCGCCGGGACCGCGAGCTCGAAGCTCTGTCCCCGATAGCGTGCGTCGATCCAGCGCTCGGCCGTGAGGTCGCGCGCCGCCGCGCCCTCGCCGAGCATCGCGTCGCGCGCGGCGGCCTCGAGCTCGTCGGCGAGGTCGTCGATCTTCTCGGCATAGCGGGGGGTTCGGGTGTCGATCAGGATCGTCCGCGACACCTCCTTGGTGATCGGTGACGCGAGCATGCCGTAGGCGGAGAGGAGGCCGGGGTCGGGCGGGACGATGGCCCTGCGCGCGCCCAGGCGCGACGTGAGCTCGGCGACGTGCAGCGCGCCCGCGCCGCCGAAGGCGACGAGCGCGAACTCGACGGGGTCGTAGCCCCGCTCCACGGAGATGACGCGGAGCGCACGCTCCATGGCCGTGTCCGCCACCGCGAGCACGCCTTCGGCGGCCTCCTCGGGCGTTGCACCGAGGGCGTCCGCGAGCTCGGAGAGGGGGCGCTCGATGGCCGAGCGGTCCAGCGCCCGGCCCCCGCCCAGGAACGCGTCGGCGGGGAGCCTGCCGAGCCACACGTGCGCGTCGGTGACCGTGATCTCGGTGCCCCCCCCGCCGTAGCAGATGGGGCCGGGACGGGCCCCCGCGCTCTGCGGTCCCACGCGCAGGGCGCCGCCGGCGTCGACCCGGGCGATCGAGCCGCCCCCGGCGCCCACCGTGTGGATGTCGATGACGGGGATGGCGGCCGGCTGATCGGCGATCGACAGCTCACGGGTGCGCAGGGGCCGCCCCGGGCACAGGGACACGTCGGTCGACGTTCCCCCCATGTCGAACGAGATGACGGAGTCGTGGCCGGCCCGTCGGGCCCAGGTCAGCGCTCCGACGACGCCCCCGGCGGGGCCGGACAGGACCGTATGGACGGGCTCGCGGCGCGCGCGCTCGATCGGGAGCGCACCCCCGCTGGAGCCCATGATCGACACGCGCGCCGCTCCGGCCTCCGTCTGGAGGCGCCCCAGGTACCGATCCATCTTGGGCGCGACGTAGGCGTTCACGACCGTCGTGGAGGTCCGCTCGTACTCCCTGAACTCCGGCACGATCTCGCTCGACACCGAGAGCGGGAGCCCGGTCGAGCGCAACGTGGCGGCCACGGCACGCTCGTGCTCGGGATTCGCGTAGGAGTGCAGCAGCGAGACGGCGACGGACTCCGCGCCGCGCGCCGCCACCGAGGCCGGGAGCGCGGACAGCGCATCCGGGTCGAGCGGGGCGATCTCGGCACCCTCCGCGTCCAGGCGCCCGGGCACGCCGAGCCTGTCCTCGCGGGCGACCAGCGGAGGGAGCCTGTGCCCGACCAGCGCGTAGAGCTGCGGCCGGTTCTGGCGGCCGATCTCGATGACGTCCTCGAAGCCCTCGTTCGTGACCAGCACGACCCGGGCCCCACGGCGCTCGAGGAGCGCATTGGTGGCCACGGTCGACCCGTGCAGGAGGACGAAGGGCTCGTCGCGCTCGAGGATCTGCCGGATGCCGTCGAGGACCGCCTGGGCGGGATCGTCGGGCGTGGACGGGACCTTGAGCGTGGCCACCAGCCCCCGGCGCAGGAGGACGAGGTCGGTGAACGTCCCGCCCGTATCCACCGCGAGCAGCGCCGTTGACGCTCCCTCCCGGGCTGGGGACATTGGGGCGCTCACGGCGCCGCCCACGACTGGTATCGCATGCAGCTCTTCCCTTCGTTCGAGACGTTCTCGGACCTCGCAGACGGGTCCGGTCTCGTCCCGGTGTGGCGTGAGTTCCTCTTCGATACCGACACGGCGGTCACCGCCTACGCGAAGCTGGCGCAGCCGCCCTTCGGGTTCCTCCTCGAGTCGGTGGTCGGTGGCGAGCAGTGGGCGCGCCACACCTTCCTGGGCACGCGGCCCGTCGGAGCGTGGAAGCTACACAGGGGCGCCGTGAGCTGGTGGTCACCCGACCGTGGCTGGGCCGAGGTGGACACCGACGATCCCCTGGGCGATCTCGATGCCCGCCTCCAGTCGCGGGCCCCTGCGGACGTTGCCGGCCTGCCCCCGTTCTGGGGCGGAGCGGTAGGGTACTTCGCCTACGACGTCGTGCGCCAGATCGAGCGCCTGCCCGACGCGCCCCCCGACGACCTCGATCTCCCGGACGGCCTCTTCGTCTTCACCGACATCGTCCTGGCCATCGACAACCTGAGGGGGCGCGCCATGGCGATCGCGGCCGTGCCCGTCGAGCCCGGGCTCTCCGCCGAGGATCTGAGGGCGCGCTACGACCGCGCGGCGCACGATACCGGGTCCGTGGTGAGGACGCTTGCCGAGGCACCCGCCCCGCAGCCGCTCTCGCTGGCGCCCGAGCCCGAGCTCGATCCGGACTTCGCGAGCTCCATGACCCGGGAGCGCTTCGAGGCGGGGGTGGAGCGGATCCGCGAGTACATCCGCGCCGGCGACGCCTTCCAGGTGGTGCTCAGCCAACGGCTGCGGTTCTCCTTGGAGGCGACTCCGTTCGAGCTGTACCGCGGCCTGCGCAGCCTGAACCCGTCCCCGTACCTCTACTTCCTCGAGCTGGACGGGCTCTCGCTCGTGGGCAGCTCGCCGGAGGTGCTCGTTCGGGTCGAGGACGACACCGTGACCGTCCGTCCGATCGCCGGGACGCGCCCCCGCGGGCGCACGCCGGAGGAGGAGCGCTCGCTCGCGGACGAGCTCGCGCGTGACGAGAAGGAGCTGGCCGAGCACCGGATGCTCGTGGACCTGGGGCGAAACGACGTGGGCAGGGTCTCGGAGTACGGGTCGGTGACCGTGCCGGACCTGATGGTGGTGGAGCGCTACTCGCACGTGATGCACCTGGTCAGCCAGGTCGAGGGAAGGCTGAGGTCGGGGCTGTCGGCGATGGACGTCTTTCGGGCGTGCTTCCCGGCGGGCACCGTGTCGGGGGCCCCCAAGGTCCGGGCCATGGAGATCATCGACGAGCTCGAGCCGGTACGCAGGGGCGCGTACGCCGGAGCGGTCGGTCACTTCGCGTACGGCGGGACCCGCATGGACACCGCGATCACGATCCGCACGGTCGTCGTGTGCGACGGGGCGGCCCACGTCCAGGCGGGGGCCGGGATCGTCGCCGACTCGGATCCGGCCCGGGAGTACGAGGAGACGCTCAACAAGGCGCGGGCCCTGCTCAAGGCCGCCGTGATGGTCGGCGGATGAGCGCGGACTACCCCGCCAGCCTCTCGTAGAGGAGCGCGAGCGCGCCGATTCCGGTCTCGAAGTTGTCGACGGGGAGCCACTCGTCCGGCGCGTGCAGATTGCACCCCGGCAGCGAGAACCCGACCAGGAGCGCGGTCGCGTCGAGCTTCTCCTCGAACTCCACGACGATCGGGATGGACCCGCCTCCCCCCATCGGGACCGGCATCGTGCCGAAGGCCTCGCGGAGGGCGGAGCCGGCCGCTTCGAAGGCGCTCCCCCCGATGCTGGCCTTCCAGGGGCGACCCCCGTGAAGCTCCTTGACCTCGACCGTGACGCCAGGGGGGGTCACGCGCTCCAGGTGCGCCTCGAGCAGGGGCCGGATCTTCCGGTCGCTCTGATCAGGGACGAGCCGGAAGCTCACCTTCGCCATCGCGTGGTTGGGAAGCACCGTCTTCGCCCCCTCGCCCGTGTAGCCGCACAGGATCCCGTTCACGTCGCAGCAGGGGCGGATCCAGAGTCGCTCGAGGGTGCCGAATCCCGCTTCACCGACGAGGTCCGGCACGCCCAGCTCCTCCCGGTAGCGGTCGTCGTCGTGCGGGAGCTCGGCGATCTGCCGACGGGTCTCGTCGTCCCACTCGACGACGTCGTCGTAGAACCCCTCGATGGCGACCCGGCCGTCGGGGCCGTGCAGCGACGCGATGATGCGCGCGAGGGCGTTGCCCGGGTTCATGACGGCGCCGCCGTACTCGCCCGAGTGCAGGTCGCTCTTCGCGCCGTGCACGTGGATCTCGAAGTAGGCGAGGCCGCGAAGGGAGAAGCCCACGGACGGCAGGCCCGGGGCGTACATGCCCGTGTCGGAGATCAGGACCACGTCGCAGGCGAGGCGCTCCACGTTGGCTTCGACGAACGGGATGAGGTTGGGCGAGCCCACCTCCTCCTCTCCCTCGGCGAGCAGGATCACGTTGATCGGCAGCGACCCGACCGTCGCCAGGTGCGCCTCCAGCGCCTTGACGTGCATGTACAGCTGGCCCTTGTCGTCGGCCGAGCCGCGCGCGTAGATGCGGCCGTCACGCTCGGTGGGCTCGAAGGGCGGCGAGGTCCACAGCTCGAGAGGCTCGGGCGGCTGCACGTCGTAGTGCCCGTAGATCAGGACGGTCGGGGCGTCCGGTCCGGCCTTGCGCCACTCCGCCAGGACGATCGGGTGTCCCTCGGTCTCGATCACCTCCGACACCATCCCCGCGTCGGCGAGACGGTCCGCGAGCCATTCGGCGGCGTGGCGGGTGTCGTCCGCGTGCTCCGTCTTCGCGCTGATCGACGGGATGCGGAGGAAATCGTACACCTCGGCGCGGAAACGCCCGAGGTTCGCTTCGATGAAGCTCAGAACGTCGGAGTTGTCAGCCGACATGCAAGCGCCCCGGCCTGAAGCGTTCGAATTGCGAGGAGCGGCGCACCGCGCCTCATCAGATGAGGGTCCGCAGCCCCCAGCGGTACACGAACGTCATGAGCATGGCGAAGAGCGCCGCCCCGGCCATCCCGCCCACGCTGATCGCCAGGGGCTCGTACAGGTGGAAGCTGCCCACGCCGAGCATGCCGCCGATCACGGCTGCGAACGCGCCGAGAACCGCGATGATGACCGCGTGGCCGGCCTGCTCTTCGGGCCGGTCGATGGCGGCTCGCATCGCGAGGCCGATTCCGGCCCCCATGACGATCCAGATGGCGATCCCGATCCAGTTCTGCATGTCGGCTTCGAAGGGTGTGTGTGTGGATGCTCGGCGTCGACAACAGACCGCGGAATCTACCCACTGCCGGGGGTGAGAACCACCCTGCGGGGGACTCGTCGTCGCCGCGATCCCGACGCCCGGCGCCGCTGGCCGGGTCGAGGCCGAGCACCCCGGGCGCGAGGCCTTGGACGGCGGCCCTCCGCCTGCTTTCTTTCGATCATGTCGGACGAGATCATCGACCTGACCCGGTACCTCAGGACGGAGCCGGCGAGCCCCGAGCCCCGGGGCGTCATGTCGCTGTGGGGCGCGGACGGCGAGCGCTCGCGGTTCGCGCTCCCGCTGTGGCGCATCGTCTACCTGGCGCACGCGGAGCGGGGCCTGATCGTCTCGCGACGGGAGGATCCTCCCCGGCCTCCCGTGCCCTTCGTGGCTCTCGATCTCGCCTCCGAGCCGGCTCGGGTAGGGGTCCCGGAAGGTCTGCCGAGCTTTCGCGGCGAGGAGGAGCCGCAGCTCCTCGACCTCGGCGCCGGCGGCCTCGTGATCCACCTCGGGCGCCACAAGGGCACGGCCTGGAGCCTGGTCGTGGATGGTGGGGACGTGCGCACCGAGCCCGTCGGACCGAGCGAGCGGGAGGACATCCTCTTCCTCGCGGGGGAGTGCGCCGGCCTGCTCTTCGCGAGGGATCTCGCCGACGAGGAGGGCGCGGGGGGGTAGAGGAGGGCGCAGGAGCTCAACGGTAGCCCCGAGCACGCGCCGCCCGACTGCCAATCGTTCATCCGTTACAGGCCGCTAGGACTCCCCCATGCGCCGCTTGAGCTCCTCGAGCGCGGCGTCCACGTCGAGCTCCTCCCGCCGTGCCGGCTCGTCGACATCGATGTGGTACTCGGAGCGCTCGTCCAGGCCGAGGCCGTCGAAGGCTTCGGCCGCCTCTCCGGCGGCCCGCTCGCCCTCGATCTTCTCGGCCATCCGGTCGAGCTCGCCGAACAGGTCGTCGGCCGCCGACAGCGTCTCCCGCGCCTGCGAGCGGCCGGTGGTGGCGCCCAGCGCCTCGCGCTTCTTCCTCGCCTCCTCGAAGCGGTCCCGCATCTCCGCCAGCGTCCGTTTGCGAAAGTCGAGCTCCTCGCCGAGGGCGTCGGCCTTCTTCCTGAGCACGGCCAGGTGCTTCTCGGAGCGCGTCGCGAACTCGGCGGCGACCTTCACGGTCTCGTCGTCGTCGATTCTGCGGGCCATCTCCTCACGGCGCCGCGCGGTGTCCCGCTGCTCCGCGAGCCTCTCGATCTCGGAGAGCGCCTTCTCGAGCTCGGCCTCGAGCCTCGAGATCTCCGCCTTCTCGTCGACGATCTCGCGCTTCATGCCGGCGAGCAGCCTGTCGACGGTCCCCGGCACCTGATCCCGGCTCAGCTCCTTGTTGAAGTTGTCCAGCGCCTCGCGGAAGGCGGCTCGGAGGTCATCGAACATGTGTGCTTCCTGCTGTCGGACGTGATGCGCCGCGGCGGTGGCGGCCGGGCCGGGTAGAATAACGCGGAGATCCGAAGTCCGCCTCCGCGGGCCGGGGTGGGCCGCTCAGCCGACGCGAGGCGATGAGGGGCTTTGAGACCGGCTACGGAGCGGACGCCCCCGGGGCTTGGGGAGGGGCGGTCTCCGGTTCAGGAAGGGCTCGATTAGTTCAGGAAGGGCTCGATGCGCTGCGCGAACGAGTTGCGCGCCCGGTGAAGCCGGCTCTTGACCGTGCCCAGATTGACGCCCGTGATCTCCGAGATCTCCTCGTAGCTCTTGCCCTCGAGCTCCCGCAGGCGGAAGACCAGGCGGTGGTGCTCCGGAAGCTCCTTGACCGTGTCCTCGACCAGGCGACGCAGGTAGCGCTTCCGGTACAGGTCGTCGGGCCGCATGGAGAAGTCCTCGAACTGGATCGGCCGGTGGTCGTCGTCCCAGTTCCCGGTGAGCTTCTGGAAGAGCACGAGAGGGCTCCGCGACCGGTTCCGAAGCTCGTTCTTCGAGAGGTTGCTCGCGATCGTGTAGACCCAGGTCGAGAACTTCTTCGACGTGTCGAAGCGGTGCAGGTGTCGCGTCACGCGAATGAACGCCTCCTGCACGAGGTCCTGGGCCCGGTCGGCGTCGCCGGTCTTACGCGTGATGAAGTGGATGAGCCGGTCGCGGTACCGGTCGTACAGGCGCTGGAACGCGCCGGGGCGACCCTCGAGGTGCGCCGTGACCAGTTGCTCGTCCGTCAGCTCTTCGAGCGGGGCATCCGCCAGAAGGGAGGCGAGGTCGTGGGTGTCGGCTTTTGCCATGGGGCTTCGCACCTGGGAGGGTCGTCCTGGGGCACAACGTTCAGGACCGGATCAATGACCCGTTAAGATGCCCGAACCCCCCAAGGGGTTCAAGAGTCGTCGAGCGGCTTAAGCGCCCGCGTCGTCAGCTCCTCGCGCGGCCTTCCGCGCCGCCGAGACGGTGCGCGAGTCCGACCAGCGGGCCACCCTCGGAGAACCCCTCGTACAAGGCGTCCTCGGGCTCCGGCATGTGATCTCGGGACTCCAGCGCCTCGTCCGCGGCCCTCTCCATCTCGTCCGTCACGTCCCGCTCGATGTCCGCCAGGACTTCGTCGTCCGTGCCGCGTCCCCTCAAGTAGGACTCGAAGAGCCCGATGGGATCGCGCTCCCCCCACGAGCGGAACAGCTCCCCGGGAAAGGTGTGGCGCGCCTCGCGCTCGTCGTGCGTGGCGTGCCCTCCCATGCGGAAGGTATCGGCGACGATCGCGGCCGGTCCCTCGCCCCTCCGGCACAGCTCGGCGGCCATGCGGGCAGCCGCGTAGACGTCGAGCACGTTGTTGCCGTCGCAGCTCCACGAAGCGATCCCGTACATGGAGGGCCATGCGTGGATGTCCCCCACGCCGTGCCCCTCGAGAGGCGTCCCGAGCGCGACCTGGTTGTTCTGGATCACGAAGATCGCCGGCAGGTCCAGCACCGCCGCCAGGTTCATCCCCTCGTGACAAGCCGCGGTCTTGGTCGCGCCGTCACCGATCCACGTCATGGCCACGCGCGGCTCTCCACGGTTTCGAAACGCCAGGGCCGCGCCGGTCACGATGGTCACGCTCGTGCCCATGTGGCTGATCGGCTGCACGATGCCGGACGTCATGTCTCCGATGTGCAGGTCTCGGCCTCCGGTGGGCGAGTCCGACGTGGCCAGGTAGCCACGGAACATGTCGGCCAGCGGCATGCCCATCATGTGGAGCGCGCCCGCGTTGCGGATCATCGGGCTCACCACGTCGACGTCCGGGTCCAGGGCGCGGACGGCGCCTACCGTGACGGCCTCTTCCCCGGTCCCGAGCCAGGCCTTGGAGATGACGCCGGTGCGCACCCAGCGCTTGAGGCCGATGTCGTGGAGGCGCGTCCGCAGCAGGTCACGATACAGGGCCAGGAGGTCGTGCTCGGACAGCGCTGCGACGATGCGAGCGCGCTCCGGATCGGCGTCGAGGGTGTCGCGGAACGCCTGGACGAGCTCCGGGCCCGGGGCCCAGCTCACGTACTCCGGCGGGTCGAATGCGGGGTATCTCTTCATCGCGCCAAAGGTAGGGCGAGCTCCGGACCGGCGGTATGACCTCCGGGACCCACCGGCGCGACCACGAAAAAGAGCGGGGGAGTGGAAGGATCTCGAAGGCACGAAAAACCAGCCCCCCCAGGGTGGGCCAACGAGATGACCTCCACACTCGCCCCGCTCATGGCCCGCTTGCGCAGGCACACCTGTATATACGATCGGCCCGTGAGGGTGTCACTCTCATATTGGTCCGTTCCGGAAATCCGTCGAAGAGCGTTCCCCGTGCGCGTTGCACACCGCAGGCGGCTGCTCGACATTACGCCCTTGAGTTGCGGCC
>JBFFWJ010000050.1:0-11923 GCA_041570315.1 Longimicrobiales bacterium
CGTCGGGGATGGCGACGTGGCCGGCGAGGCGCGCGCGCAGATCGGGGGGCAGGCGGTCGGGCGGGTCCTGGCTGACGAGCGTCGTGCGGGCGCCGGCTGTGAGCGAGACCGCGCTGACGAAGCGCAGCGTGGTCTCGGCGAAGAAGGGGGCGACGAAGACGACGTCGGTCATGCGGTGCGACCGTGGACGGGGCCGGGATCGGGACGAGCCGGGCGAGGCGCGAAAGCTATCAGATGCGCCGCTCGGCGGTATGGCCGAGGCGCCCCGGCCGGTATGCCCGCGCGCGCGATCCACTATCTTCCTGTCCGCCGATCCCGTCGTCTCCCGCGTCGTCCGCGTCGATCCATCCCCTGCCGCCGGCCCCGGCTGCGGTGCGAACACCCATGCACATCGTCTTCATCGAGCCCTGCTTCCCGACGAACCAGAAGCGGTTCGTGCGGGCGCTCCATCAGGCGGGCGCCCGGGTCACGGGGATCGGCGAGCGGCCCGAGGGCGCGCTCGACGACGAGCTGCGCCAGGGGATGATCCACTACGAGCGGGTGGGCTCGGTCGTGGACGCGGGCGCGCTGACCGGGGTGGTGCGCCGCATCCACGAGACCCTCCCCGTCGACCGGCTGGAGGCCACCGTCGAGGCGCACATGCTGTCCGCGGCGCAGGTGCGCGAGGCGCTGGGCATCCCCGGGGTCTCGCTGCGCACGACGTTCCTGTGCCGGGACAAGCCGGCGATGAAGGAGGTCCTGCGCGAGGCGGGCGTGCCGTGCGCGGCGTCCGTCGGGACGGGCGACCGGGAGGAGGCGCGCGCGTTCGCGGCGGAGACCGGCTATCCGCTCGTCGTGAAGCCGCGCTCCGGCGCGGGGGCGTCGGGCACGCACCACGTCGACGGGCCCGAGGCGCTCGAGCGGGCGCTCGACGCGGCCGGCGTCGGGCGCGGCGGCCAGGTGGCGATCGAGGAGTTCGTCGAGGGGCACGAGGGCTTCTACGACACGATCACGATCGGGGGCAGCGTGGCGCACGAGTTCGTGTCGCACTACTACCCCAACGTCCTGGAGGCGATGAGGACGCGCTGGATCTCCCCGCAGATCGTGACCACGAACCGCGTCGCCTCCGCGCCCGCCTACCAGGAGGTGCTCGAGCTCGGGCGCGACGTGATCCGGGCGCTCGGGATCGACACGTCGGCGACGCACATGGAGTGGTTCTTCGGGCCGAAGGGCCTGAAGTTCTCCGAGATCGGCTGCCGACCGCCGGGGGTGTCGATGTGGGACCTGTACGCCGCCGGCAACGAGATCGACATCTACCACGAGTGGGCGCTGGCGGTCCTGTACGGGCGCACGGGCCGCCCGGCGTCGCGCGCGTACGCGGCGGGCATGATCGCGCTGCGGCCGGACGGGGACGGCCTCATCAGCGGCTACGAGGGCGTCGAGGAGATCCGGCAGCGCTACGGGGCGTGGATCTTCGACGCGCACCTCCCGCCCGAGGGCACGCCGACCCAGCCGGTCGAGGCGGGCTACAAGGCCAACGCGTGGCTCCACATGCGCCATCCCGACTACGACACGCTGCGGGAGATGCTCGACGACGTGGGCCGGACGATCCGGGTGCGGGCGCGTTGACCATGCCGCGCGTGGTCCTGCTCGGCCCCCAGCGGGACCGCCCGACCGCGGGCGCGGCGCTCCGCGATCTCGAGGTCGCGGGGCCGGTGGCGACCGTGACCGCCGGGTGGCAGGAGTGGGAGGCGGAGGACGAGGCGCTCCGGGCGGACCTGGGCCGCGACACGCTGCCGTTGAGCCTGCACGCGCGCGCCGAGCGCGTGTGGGCGGCCGACCCGGAGCTCGCCGAGGCGCACCGCGCGATGCAGCGCGACGTGCGCGCCCTGCAGCGCGCCTACCGGAGGCGGCTGGACCACGCGGCCGATTCCTGGATGGAGCTCCTCGCCGCCGACGGCCCGGAGCGGATCCTGGGCCCGGAGCGGGCGGGGGCGCTGGAGTCGATCCAGCGCCTCGACGCCCATCACCTGGCGCGCATCGGCGACCTGCGGGCCGAGTTCGAGGAGCGGACGCGGCCGCTGGAGCGCGATGCGGTGGCCCGGGAGCGGGCGGAGATCGAGCGCGATCTCGCGGCCGCCGCGGCCGTGGTCGTCGAGGGCGGCCACGTGGCCGTGCTCCACAACCGCCTCGCGCTCTTCGGCGTCGTTCCCCTCCTGGCCGACAAGCCGGTGATCGGGTGCGCGGGAGGCGCGATGCTCCTCGGCAGCCGCGTCGTGCTCTACGACGACACGCCCGCGATCGGGCGCGGCCACGCCGAGGTCGGCCTGCCCGGCCTCGAGCTCGTGCCGGGCGTGCTCGCGCTCCCCGACGCGGAGGGCCGGCTGCGCCTCGACGACCGCGCGCGCATGCGGCGCCTGGCGCTGCGCTTCGCGCCGGACCGTTGCGTCGTCCTCGACGCCGGCGACCGGCTCGACTGGGACGGCGAGGGGCTCGCCGGCAGGGGCGGAGCGCGCGTCGAGGAGGACGGGGCGGTGGTGCCGTGGGAGGTGGCCGCGTGAGACCGGGGTCGCCGCCGGCTCCCGACGAGCCGGAGCCCACCCGCGTCGACCACCGGGGGCTCGCGATCGCCGAGCTGGCGGACGGCCCCACGCCGGGCCCCGAGCGGATCGCGCGCTTCATCGAAGAGCACGACTTCCCCCTGGTCGAGGGAGCGCGCTGCACCTTCGTCTTCCAGGGCGACGTGCGCGCGGTGGCGCTGCGGCACTGGGTCTACGGCCTCCCGACGCACGCGCCGCTCGCGCGCATCGCGGGCACCGACCTCTGGTACTGCGTGCTGGAGCTGCCCGAGGGCTCGCGCCTCGAGTACAAGTTCGACGTAACGGTCGGGGACGAGTCGCGCTGGATCCGCGACCCGCTCAACCCTCGCGAGGCTCACGACCCCTTCGGCTCGAACTCCGTGTGCCACGCGGCCGGCTACGTCGTGCCGGAGTGGGTGCACGCCGACCCGGACGCCCCGCGCGGCTCGCTCGAGGAGCGCGTGATGTACAGCCACGCGCTCGGCGGCCAGCGCCGCGTCACCCTCTACCGGCCGGCGCGCTTCCGGCCTTCGCGCAGCTACCCGCTCCTCGTCGTCCACGACGGGCGCGACTACCGCCGCTTCGCGAGCCTCGTGACCGTGCTCGACAACCTGATCCACCGGCTCGACGTGCCCGGCCTGGTCGTCGCGCTCACGAACCCGCCCAACCGGATGGAGCAGTACCGCGACTCCGCCGAGCATGCGCGCTACCTCGCCGAGGAGCTCGTGCCCGCCCTGGAGGCCGACCTGCCCCTGCTCGGCACGCCCGCGGGCCGGGGCCTCATGGGCGCGAGCCTGGGCGCGGTCGCCTCGCTGTCGACCGCGATCCGCTACCCGGGGATGTTCGGCCGCCTCCTCCTGCAGTCCGGCTCCTTCGCCTTCAGCGACATCGGCCGCCACGACCGGGGCCCGATCCTCGATCCGGTCGCGGAGATGATCAACGACTTCCGGGCCGAGCCGACGGCGGTCAGCGAGCGGGTCTTCGTGAGCTGCGGGCGCTACGAGTCGCTGATCTACGAGAACCGTTCGCTCGTGCCGATCCTCCAGAGCACGGGCATGAGCGTGCGCTACGTCGAGGCGCGGGACGGGCACAACTGGGAGAACTGGCGGGACCGGCTGCGCGAGGGGCTGGCCTTCCTCTTCCCGGGCCCGCGCTGGTGGGTGTACCGGTGAGCGACCCGAGGGTCGAGACGGCCGATCCCGTCCGCGCGGGCTGCGCCGGCCGGGCCGCGGACGGCGGCGAGCCCACACCCACGACGCGGGTCACCCGGTGGCCGGGCGGCCGAAAGGAGAGAGCATGGCGGAGGTGACCCGTCGGATCGGGCTGTCGCTCGGGGCCGACATCTGCTGGCCGATCGCCTACACCGAGATCCTGCGCCGGCTCGATCTCGCGATCCCCGAAGGCGGGGACACGGTGCGCTTCGAGGTCGACCGGCTGACGATCGAGCCGTTCGACCTGCGGGAGCACGTCCCCTACCACCTCGTCATCGACCGGCTGACGCACTGGTACAACCCGCGCCGCGAGTGGATCAAGAAGGCGATCCTGCTCGACGACGTGTACGTGCTCAACAACCCGTGGTCGGTGCAGTCGATGGAGAAGCTGACCACGTACTGCGCGATGATGCGGCTGGGGCTGCCGATCCCGCGAACGTGGCTGATCCCGCCGAAGGAGTACGCCACCTGGGAGTCGGACCTCCGCCACACCCTGCACCATTACGCCAAGCTCTTCGACCTGTCGAAGGTCGGGGAGTCGCTCGGCTATCCGCTCTTCATGAAGCCGTACGACGGTGGGGGCTGGCGGGCGGTGAGCCGCGTGGACGGCCCCGAGTCCCTGATGCGCGCGTACGACGCGAGCGGAACGGCGGTCATGCACCTGCAGGAGGCGATCCAGCCCTTCGACCGCTTCGTGCGCTGCATCGGGCTCGGCCCCCAGACGCGCGTGGTGCTGTACGACATCGAGGCGCCGCTGCACGACCGCTACACGATGGAGCGCGACTTCGCCACGGAGGAGGAGCTCGCGCTCATCCGCGACATGACGCTCCTGATCAACGCCTTCTTCGCGTGGGACTTCAACTCCTGCGAGCTGATCCACCGCGACGGCGTCTGGAACGCCATCGACTTCGCCAACCCGTGCCCGGACTCGCAGGTCACGTCGCTCCACTACCACTGGCCGTGGCTCGTGCTCGCCAAGATCCGCTGGTCCGTCTACGCCGCGGCCAAGCTGCGCCGGCAGCGGCCGATGGGGTGGCCGCGCTACTTCGGCGCCGTCGAGGAGGGGATGACGCTGCGCGAGCGGCTGGACGCGCTGTTGCCGCTCGTGCACGAGCGCTTCTGCACCGAGGAGTTCGAGGCGTTCTGCGCCGAGCACCTCGCGCACCTTCCCGAGGTGGCGCACGAGTGGCTCGGGAGCGAGGAGGCCAAGGACGCGATCCGCCAGAAGGTCCAGGCGCTCTTCCCCGCCGACGAGGTCGAGCGCTTCACCGCGCTCTTCTGCGAGCGCGTGCGGCGCTGGCGGGACATCGAGGGGGGCGTGGCGGGGTGAAGCTGACCGACGCCTGGCGCTCGGAGCGCCTGGGGCGCGACGTCACGGTCGCCCGCTGGGGCGAGGTCGGGATGCCCTTCCTCGTCTTTCCGACGGCGGGGGGAGACGCCGAGGAGATCGAGCGCTTCCTGGTCATCGAGACCCTCTCGGAGTACCTGGAATCGGGCCTGATCAAGGTGTACTCGTGCGACTCGATCGCCGGCCGCGCGATGCTGGCGGGCGAGGGCGCCCCCGAGCACCGCATGGCGCTCATGGACCGCTTCCTCGACTTCGTGGGCCACGAGCTGGTGCCCGCGATCCGGACGGACTGCCGCAGCGAGGACATCGGGGTCCTGGTGGGCGGGGCTTCGATCGGGGCCTTCAACGCCCTCGCCGCGATCTGCCGGTTCCCGGAGGCCTTCCGGGCTGCGCTGTGCATGAGCGGCACGTACGACCTCGAGCGCTTCCTGCGAGCGCCGCCGACGCACGACTTCCGGATCGCGTCGCCGCTGCATTACCTGGCGGAGCTCGAGGGGCCGCGCCTGGACGCGCTGCGCGCCCGCTTCGTGCTGCTCGCCTCGGGCGAGGGCGAGGCCGAGGACATCGGCGAGTCGTGGCGCGTGGCCGACCTGCTGGGAGGGCGCGGGGTGCCGAACCGGGTCGACTCGTGGGGCCCGGGCTGGAAGCACGACTGGCCGCTGTGGCGCAACATGCTGCACACGTACACGCCCGAGCTGGTCGAGCGGGTCGGGGGCGGCTAGCAAAGCTGTGGAGGGCGGCGCGCGCACCGAGGTGGCCGACGCGCTCCCCTTGGGCCATGCCCTCGGGGCGTCGCCTCGAATCTGGGAGCGGGACCGGGAGCGGCCGCCCGACCCGGCCGCTGGTCCCACCGGCTCAGCCGGTGGGAGGGTCGTCCTCCTCCCCCGCGCCGGTGAGCATCGGCAGGTAGTACCGCTCGGCGTAGTCGCGCACCATGCGGCTCGTGGTGAAGTCACGCCCGGCGATCCAGAGCGCGTGCTTCATCATCCGGACCCACCCCCGCGGCACGCCCGCGTCGTCACGGTCGTGGTAGCGGGGCAGCACCTCGTCCTCGAGCAGGGCGAAGAGCTGGTCGCAGTCCCACTCGTCGGGGTCGTCCGGATCGGGCGCCCGCGGGATGGCCCACCCGTTGTCGCCGGTGTGGCCCTCCTCCCACCAGCCGTCGAGCGTGCCGAGCTGGGGGACCAGGTTGAGCGCTGCCTTCATCCCGCTCGTGCCCGACGCCTCGTTCGGCACGCGCGGCGTGTTCAGCCACAGGTCCACGCCCTGAACGAGGGACCGGGCGACGTGCATCTCGTAGTCGGGCACGAAGGCGACGCGCCCGGCGGTGCGCGGGTCGTGCGTGAGCCGGTAGATGCGCTGCAGGATGCGCTTGCCCTCGTCGTCGGCCGGGTGCGCCTTGCCGCTGAAGACGATCTGGACGGGGCGGCGCACGTCGCTCAGCAGCCCGAAGAGGCGCTCCTCCCGGCGCAGCAGGAGGTCGGCCCGCTTGTACGTCGCGAAGCGGCGGGCGAAGCCGATCGTGAAGGCCTCGGGGTTCAGGAGCGGGCCGGACGCGACGAGGTGGCGAAGCTTGCCGCCCTCCCGGTGCCAGCGCAGGCGCGCCTGCTCGACGAGGAAGCGCAAGGCGCGTCGCTTCATGTCGGCGTGCGCCTCCCAGACCAGGCGGTCGTCGATCTCCAGGACCCTGTCCCACTCGGCGGGGTCGTCGACGCGGTGCGTCCACCACGGGCCGAGCTGTCCGTCGAGCAGCTCCTGCACCGTTTCGGACATCCACGTCCAGGCGTGCACGCCGTTCGTGACCGAGCCGATCGGCACGTCCTCCGCCGGACGTCCGGGCCAGAGCCGCTGCCAGATCTCCCGCGTCACCCGCCCATGGCGCTCCGAGACCCCGTTGACCCGGCCCGAGAGCCGGATCGCCGCCGCCGTCATGTGGAAGCGCTCCTCTCCCGTCTCCGGAGCGAAGCCGATGCGCATGAACGCGTCGGCGTCCACGCCCATCGTCTCCCAGATCGGCCCCAGGCAGCTCTCGATGCGACCGCGCGCGAAGTTGTCGTGCCCGGCGGGGACGGGGGTGTGCGTGGTGAAGAGCGTGTTGGCCCGGACGTCGGCGACCGCCTCGTCGAAGGAGCGGCCGCCCTCGACGAGCCGCCGCACCCGCTCGACCATCATGAAGGCGGCGTGCCCCTCGTTGGAGTGCCAGCAACCGGGCTCGACGTCCAGCGCCTCCAGCAGCCGCACGCCGCCGACGCCGAGGATCCACTCCTGCTTCAGACGCTGCTCCTGGCCCGATTCGTACAGGCGCGCGGTGAGGTCGCGGTCGCGCGCCTCGTTGGCCTCCAGGTCCGTGTCGAGGAGGTAGATCGAGGTCCGCCCGACCTTCATCTCCCACGCCCCGAGCCGGACCGCGCGCCCGTGCAGCTCGAGGGTCACCAGGCCCGAGCCGTCGTCGGCGTGGAGCCTGCGCAGCGGCAGGCGCGCGGGGTCGAACACCTCGCCGCTCGCGAGCTGCCAGCCGTGGGCGTCGAAGCCCTGGTCGAAGTAGCCCCTCGAGTACAGGAGCCCGACCGCCACCATCGGCACGCCCAGGTCGGAGGCCGCCTTGACGTGGTCGCCCGCGAGGACGCCGAGCCCGCCCGAGTAGATGGGGATCGAGTCGTGGACCGCGAACTCCGCGCAGAAGTACGCGACCGGGCCGGCGAGGCGCTCGCCGGGGCGCTCCCGGAACCACGTCCCGTCGTCGCGCTCGAGCTGCTCCAGCGCGGCGCGCACGCGGTCGTGGAGGGCCACGAAGTCGGCGTCGGCCGCGCAGCTCGCCAGGCGGGCCGGGTCGACGTCCTGCAGCAGGCGCACCGGGTCGTGACGGGTGAGCGCCCACAGGACCGGGTCGATCCGCTCGAAGAGGCGGCTCGCGTCCCGGTTCCACGACCAGGCGAGGTTCATCGCCACCTCCCCGAGGCCGGCGATCTCGGGCGGCAGGGGCGGGAGCTTCCGCGCAGTGGGGTCCATCGGCGGGGCACGGTTCTCGTGGGACTGGCCGAACAATGTCGCACGAAGCGGAGCCGAGCTGAACCTGTCCCCGACCCGGGGTCCGGACCGCTTCCGGAGAACGCCGTTCTGCGTAGGATTCTTCTGTTCGGAAACGGAGTCCGCCGCGGCGCGCGAGCGCCGGTGGCCGCGGGATCGACATGGCCGGGCGGCGCGCCGCCCCTGGAGCACGAGAGATGCGGGAGCACCTGAGGGACTTCATCGAGGCCCATCCCGAGGGATGGGGTCACGCGGATTGGCTACGCCTGCTGGCCGAGCTGGAGGGCAGGGGCGTCGACGTCGGCGACGCCGACGCCGTCGGCTACGCGCTGGAGAACGAGCGGCTGGCCTGGGAGCTGGAGCGCCGGGCCGTGCGCGGGCTCGGGCCGAAGCGGATCGAGGCGGTCGTGAGCCGCTACGGGACGCTGTGGAACCTCCGCCAGGCGGACGCCCGGGACGTGGCCGAGATCAGGTCGATCCCCGGGGCGCTCGCCGAGAAGGTGGTCGCCGCGATCCGCTAGGGCGCGCGGAGGGCGGGGCTCGAGGCCCCGGGGGGCGCGAGGCGGCTCACTCGCCGGCGGTAGGCCTCGGGGAGGTCGCCGAGCACGACGCGACGATCAAGAGGCCCGCCGGCTCGCGGGGGACCGCGCGGGCGGGATCAGCCGGGGCCCGCCGAAGCGGGGCTCCCGGCCCGGTCGGCGCGCAGCAGCTTCTCGCCCAGGCCGCGGGCGAGGTTGCGGTAGACCACGATGCCGATGTCGGGGCGCCGGCGCACGAGCGCCGAGAGCGTGCCCTGGGTCAGGATGCCCACCTCGAGATCGCTGTCGGCCACGACCGTCGCGGAGTGGGCCGAGCGGTTCAGGAAGGAGACCTCGCCCAGGCACTCGCCCGGACCGACCGATCCGACCTCGCGGCCGTCGACGATCACCCGCGCCCGCCCGTCGAGGACGAGGAACATCTCGTCGGGACTCGCGCCCTGCTCGAAGACGAGCTGGCCCTCGTCGAAGGCGCCGCTGCGGAACTCGCGCAGCAGGCGCGTGGACTGCTCACCGGTCAGCCCGCCGCAGATGTCGAGCTCGCCGACGGCGCGGGCGAGCCGGGGCAGGATCTGGCGCGCCGCGAACTGGCCGAGCACGTGCCGGCCGACCGAGAGGGTCGGCTCGGGCGCGTCGAAGGGCAGCGCGCGCAGGTCCTCGAAGAGCCGGTACATCTTCACCACGTCCAGCCGCTCCACGTCGTGGAAGGCCATGGCGGGCACGTAGGCGCTCGGGAGGTAGCCCAGCTCCAGGAGCGTGCGCTGCATTCTCGGGGCGTGCGCGCTCACGTCGACCTCGCACCCCATGATCTCGTCGGCGGCGCAGCGGCGGCCGAGCTCGTCGAAGAGGAAGCGCACGACGTCCTCGCGCGAGTGGATCACCTCGAAGACGCGCACGTGGCGCTCCACGTGATCGGTCATGTAGCCGAGCGCGCCGACGACGCGGCTGCCCTCGTGGGCCACCAGGTAGTCGGAGTGCGTGGCCTGCAGCTTGAAGAGCCCGTAGTGCAGCCGCTGGGGCCCGAAGACCTCGCGGTGCTTCAGGCGCCCCCGCTCGATGCGGAGCAGCGAGGAGTACCCCTCGGCGCTGAGCTCCTCGAGCCCGAAGCCCTCGCCCCGGGGATAGGGCGCCGCGTCCTCGTCGACGATCGTGTCCGGGGCCACGCCGGCACGGGTGAGCGCGAGCTCGGCGAGGTGGTACGCCTCGGGGATGATGCGGGGATGGTTCTTGCGCAGCGCGAGGGCTCCGTCGAAGTAGCGGACCAGGAGCGCGGCGTGCTCGCGCTGCGGCCCGAAGAGGAGCTTCTGCGGCAGCAGCCCGACGGGAACGAAGCCTGCCGCCTGCGAGATGCGCGGAGAGTGCTGCGCGCAGACCCGGACCTCCACGAAGGCGACGTGGAGCCGGCCTCCCACGCGCGCGAGCCGCTCCTCCATGAGCGCGTGTCCCAGGCCGCGGCCCCGCCACGCCGGATCGACCACCAGCCGGCCGAACTCGCCGACGAGGTCGGTGTAGGCGCCCATCTCGAAGGCGACCCCGGCGGAGCCGACCACCCGGCCCGAGGGCCGGTGCTCGGCGACGAGAACGAGCGTGTTCTCGGCGTAGATCATCCCCTTGATCTCGTGCACGTCGTAGAACTGGGGATGCACGTACCCGGACCCGTAGACCGCACGGAAGAGCCCCGCGATCCGGCCCGCGTCCTCCTCCGTCGCGTCCCGGATCGTGACGTCCCGGGCATCGAGATCTCTCATGTCCTCGCGCAACCCGCCGACTGCGCACTCCATCCCTAAGATAGGGACGCGGGCCCGGTCGCGCTCGACGGCCCCCCGGCGCGCCGATGGCGGGTCACTCCCCGCGGCTCACAGCGTGGCGAGCTTCCTGGGCTTGGCCGGCTCGAAGGGCCGTCCGGGCTGCCAGCTCGTCACGTAGCCGGCCACCGCGCTCGCGGCGACCGAGTAGGGCGAGCCGAGGTACAGGTGCCCCGGGCCGGAGCGGCCGGGGAAGTTCCGGTTCTGCGACGAGATCGAGACCTGGTCGGGCGACGTGGTCACCCCGGGCCCGGCGGCGATGCACGCGCCGCACCCCGGCTCGATGAACTCGGCGCCCATGCGCTCGAAGAGCTCGAGGTAGCCCTGCTCCCGGCAGTACTCGCGGACCTCGGTCGACCCGCACTGGATGTAGGCGCGCACGTCCGGGTGCACGCGCAGGCCCTGCGCGTCCGCCTCGGCGAAGACGCGCGCGTACATGTCCATGTCCTCCTTCTTGCCCGCCGTGCACGACCCGGCGTACGCGATGTCGATGCGGATCGGCTCGGTGCCCAGCTCGTCGATGAAGACGCCGTTGCCGGGGTCGTTGGGCAGCGCGGCCATGGGCCGGATCGTGGCGGCGTCGATCTCGATCACCTTGACGTACTCGGCGTCCGCGTCGCTGTGCATCCCCTCGACGAGCGCCCGCGCGCGCTCCGGGTCCATGCCGCGCTCCTCGACCAGGAACGCCACCGACTTGTCGTCGGCCGCGATGATCCCGGTGAAGGCGCCGACCTCGGCCGCCATGTTCGTCATCGTGGCGCGCTCGTCGACGCCGAGCGCCTCCACGGCCGGTCCGGCGTACTCGATGATCTGGCCGATCGCGTGGCCGTCCCGGATGTAGGGGTGGCGCAGGATCTCCAGCATGTAGTCCTTCGCGGTGACGTTCGGCGCCGGCTCGCCGGTGATCACGACCTTGAAGGACTGCGGCACGCGCACGCGCACGTCCTTGGTGATCCACGAGTTGAAGATCGCGGTCGTGCCGACGCCGAACGCGACCGCCCCGATCGCGCCCGCGTGCGGCGTGTGCGAGTCGGTGCCGATGACGAGCATGCCCGGCTCGGCGTACTCCTCCAGGATCTTCGAGTGGCAGATGGCCTGCGAGCCCAGTCGATGGCCCATCTGCTCCCCGTAGAGCCTCACGCCCTGCCGCTCGCTGAACTCGCGCTGCTTGACCTCCAGCTCGTTCGCCGCCTCCAGCAGCCCCTGCTCGATGCGCTCCTGGCTCATCACCTTGTCGAGGAAGGTGAGGTGGTCGCGGAAGAAGAGGATCGAGTCCGGGTCCACCACCTTCGCGTCCCGGCCGACCTTGTCCTCGAAGAAGATCGACGCCATCGGCGTGACGTACTCGTGGCTGAAGCGGAGGTCGGTGCGGAAGAAGCCGGCGTCGCCCGGCCGGACCCACGCCACCCCGGTCTCGCCCTTCGCGGCGTCGGTCACC
>JBFFWJ010000051.1:0-11918 GCA_041570315.1 Longimicrobiales bacterium
ATGAAGAAGAGGCGATGAAGGTTTTTGAATATGTCAAGGAAATGGGGGAGCTTGCGGATCTTGAGGAGGGTGCATCATGAAATACTTGGATGAATACCGCGATCCAAAGTTGGCTAAGCAATTGTCCGCCGAGATCCATAAAATTACCACCAAGCCTCATGTGCTCATGGAAATTTGTGGCGGGCAAACTCATGCCATTGTCAGAAACGGGATCGACCAACTGCTTCCCGAAAGCATCACACTCCTTCACGGCCCGGGGTGTCCCGTGTGTGTGACACCGGTCGAGCTGATCGACAAGGCCATCGCCTTCGCTTCGGAGGAAGACGATCGACGCGTCACGCTCCTCGCTCTCGAGCAGCGCCTCCAACCTGGCCAGCTCGACCGCTCGACCGACGAGCGGGAGAGGGCTGGGCAGGGCGTCGGAGCCGCGGCTCGGAAGGCTGTGGTTCATCGCGGTGCCACTCGATCGGTTGTACGACGGGCCTGAACGTAGGGCCTGAGCGGATAGGTCGCGAGCTTGCCTCTCGGAGCCGTCGCGCGCCGATGCTTCGGCGGAACGGTGCTCTCGCAGGTGTTGGATCACCCGTCGTGCTGGAGCGGTCGGGACGGTCATGCGGCCTCCCCCGGGGAGTCGTGCAACGGTCCCACAGGATGAGCCGATCGCCCGCGCCCGCGATCTACGCAGGACTACGTAGGCGGCCGCACGCCGTGACGTAGGCCCGACCCGGGAATTCGCCGTCCGAATTCCGGTGGCGAGGCGAGGATCGGACTCCGAGATTGGCGACCATGACCATCACAGCGCTTCCTCCCGCCCCGGTCATGCTCGAGGCGTTCCTCGCGCGTGACTCCCGCTACGACGGCGTCTTCGTGACCGGCGTGCATTCGACCGGCGTGTTCTGCCGGCCTACCTGTCCTGCGAAGAAGCCGCGGCCCGAGAACGTGTCGTTCTTCGGGACCCCGCGCGATGCGCTCGAGGCCGGCTACCGGCCGTGTCGCCGCTGCCGGCCTCTGGAGCTCGCGGGCATGCCGCCCGAGTGGCTGCGGCCCTTGCTCGAGCAGGTGGAGGCCGAGCCGGCGCGGCGCTGGACCGACCGGGACCTGCGAGGTCGCGGGTTGAGCCCGGAGCGCGTGCGGCGCTGGTTCAAGCAGAACCACGGGATGACCTTCCAGGCCTTCAGCCGGGCGAGGCGACTGGGAGCGGCGCTGGGTCGGGTCCAGGAGGGGGACTCGGTGAGCCGGGCGGCGTTCGACGTCGGCTACGAGTCCTTGTCGGGGTTTCAGGAGGCCTTTCGCGAGTACTTCGGGGAGAGTCCGAGCAGGCTCGACGGAGCCGTCCTGGTCCGGGTGACGCGGATCCCGACGCCGCTCGGGCCGATGGTCGCCGGGGCCACGGACCGCGCGCTCTGTCTGCTCGAGTTCGCGGACCGCAAGGCGCTTCCGGCGCAGGTGCGGCGGATCCGGAGCTTGCTTGGGGCGGCCTTCGTCCCGGGGGACAACGCGGTGCTCGATCAGGTCGAGCGTGAGCTGGGCCGGTACTTCGAGGGCGCGCCCGACGCCTTCACCGTGCCCCTCGAGATGTCGGGAACTCCGTTCCAGCGCGACGTCTGGAAGGCGCTCCGCGCCATCCCCCGCGGGGCCACGTGCAGCTACGCGGAGGTGGCGCGTCGCGTCGGGCGCCCCGGCGCCGTGCGGCCGGTAGGCGCCGCGAACCGAGCCAATGCGCTGGCCATCGTGGTGCCGTGCCACCGCGTGGTGGGATCGGACGGCAGGCTCGTCGGATACGGGGGCGGGCTGTGGAGGAAGCGGCGCCTCCTCGAGCTCGAGCGCGGCGGCTCGCCGAGGGGCGCTGCGCCACCGCGGTGGAAGGGTCCGGGCCGGACCGTCCCGGGCTAGTGGAGCGGTTCCGATGGTTCGATGCCACGAAGCATCGCAAGCCCTCCACTAGGACGCGACGGCCACCCTGCCGAAGCGCCGATCGCGCGCCCGGAACTCTTCGACCGCGGCCCGCAGGTGCTCGCCGTCGTAGTCGGGCCACATCACCGGCGTGAAGAGGAGCTCGGCGTAGGCGCACTCCCACAGCAGAAAGTCGCTGAGCCGCTGCTCACCGCCCGTGCGGATGAGCAGGTCCACGTCCGGAGCCGGCTCTCGGCAGTGCATGGCGCGCCCGAGCAGCGCCGCCATGTCCTCGCGGTCCAGCTGGTCGACGCTCGCCGCTTCCTGGACGGCTCGCACCAACAGGTCCCGGCTCGAGTAATCCACGGCCAGCCTCAGCAAGAGGCGGCGACCGTTGGCGGTGTCGGCTTCCACCGACTCGATGTCGCGCACCAGACCCGGCTCGAGCCGGTCTCTCCTCCCCACTACGCACAGCCGCACGTCCGACTCTCTGAGCTCCTTCGCCTCGCTCCCGAGATACCGGCTCAGCAGCCGCATCAGCGTCCGCACCTCCGACGCGGGCCTGGCCCAGTTGTCCGAGGAGAAGGCGTACAGGGTGAGCGTGCCGATGCCCAACCCCGGTGCCGACTCGACGACGCGCCGCACCGCATCCGCGCCGTGCCGGTGCCCCCACTCCCGGGGACGGCCGCGCGCCGTCGCCCAACGCCCGTTCCCGTCCATGATGATCGCGACGTGGATCCCTTCGGGTCGCGGCGATGTCAGAAAGCTCTGCTCCATAGGCTGCAAGGCTCGAAGTCAGGAGGGGATGCGTCTCATGGTCCTCATCCGCGCGCCTCTCGGGTTGCCTGGATGATGGCTTCCATGTGGTCGAGATAGGCCTTCAACTCCCGACGACCCGTGGGCGTCAGGCCGTACTCGGTCTTCTGGGTGCGTCCGTCGAAGGACTTGCGGCACTCGACGTACCCGGCCTCTTCCAGCCGGCGAGCGTGCGCGCTCAGGTTGCCGTCCGTGATGCCGAGCAGGTCGCGCAGGTCCGTGAAGGTCAGGCGACCGTTCACGGCCAGAGAGCTCACGATGCCCAGCCTGACCCGTTCGTGGATGAGCCGGTCCAGCTCCAGCGCCCCCGCCTCGGCGTGCGGCCCGTCGACGCTCGTGAGCCGCGGACCCTCGGGGACCTCGTCGCTCCTGCTCTTCCTCAACGCGCCGCCGTCACCCGCCATGCTTCCTCCAGATGACGATGCCGAACACGATGTGGAGCCCGCCGAAGGCCGCCGCCATGAGGCCTTCTCCCCACCCCGGCGGCGAGATGAGCGCGACCGCGCCCGCCGTCATGAAGACCGCGCCCATCACCGGGATCGGCCGAACCGAGTGCGAGCCGCCGGTCACGACGCTCGCGCCGTACAGCAGGAGCCAGATGCCGGGAAGAAGCTCCAGGGTGCCCCGGAGCGCCAGGGCGGCGGTGATCACCGCGCCGGCACCGAGCGGCGGGATGACGCTCCAGGCGAACTTGCGGCCCGGGCCCGTCATCAGGGTCATGCCTTCGGCGCGCGACTTCCGGGCCATCGTCACGACCGCGAGCGTGAGGGACAGTGCCGCGGCGCCCGTCCAGGTGGCCAGCCAAGCCACCGGGTCGGCGGTCCGGCGCGCGAGGGCCGCCGCGACCAGGGCGACCAGGCCCATGAGCACCACGCCGAGCCCCGAGACGTGGGTGAAGGACGCGGAGCGCTCCATGGTCTCGCGGATGTAGCGCAGGTCGTCCATCGCACGGTCGTGCAGCGCGATGGGCGGCGCGTCAGGCTGCCTGAGCCTCCGTGCAGGTAGGGTCATGTAGGTCCGGTCTTCGCGGCGGGCGCCCGAACGGGGCTTTGTATCGCAAAGTTATGGACTGAGCAATCCGTATGCCACGCTTTTCTTTTCGCTCGGGCTGCTCCCGGGGCGGGGCCCCGGCCTACGCGGCGGACGGGCGCGGAGCGACGACGCGCAGCCGTCGCGTGAGCACGCGGACGTCCACGCTCCGATCACGGGCCCGGCGCACGTCTCCGTCCATCTCGAAGCGAGGCGGCGCATCGAACGTCAGGCGGAACCCGACGTCGTCGAGGATCTGGACGTGCGTCGACGCCACGTGACGACCGCGCTCGGCGAGACGGAAGAGCTTCAGGCGCGACAGGGGCGTGGCGTCCCCGATCCGGCATGCGTGAAGCCGGCCGTCGTCGACCGTCGCCGCGGGAGCGATGGGGAAGCCGCCGCCGAAGAACCGCCCGTTGGACACGGTGAGCATCAGGAGGCGACCCCCGTGGGGAGCACCCGAGCGGCCCTCGATCGTGACCCCGATGCCGGGGAAGCGAAAGAGCTGTGTGAGCGCGGTGACCTTGTAGAGGAGCTCCCCCCGGAGCAGGCGCGCTCCCGAGGCGGCGTCGATGACCGCGACGTCGAAGCCGAAGCCGATCAGGTTCAGGAAGTGACGGGGCTCGAAGCGGTCGGGGTCGTGCTCCGAGGCGCTGAGGGAGTCGACGCGCCCGACGTCGACGAGGACCGTGTGGCCCCGGGCGAGCACATCGACGGCTTCCGCGGGGCTTCGCGGATCGAAGCCGAAGTTCCGTCCGAAGTCGTTGCCGGTCCCGCTGGGCAGGATCGCCAGCGCGACGTCGTCGCGCCCGCTCGCCACGAGCCGGTCCGCCACATTGCTCCACGTGCCGTCGCCCCCGACCGCCACGATCACGTCGTAGCCTCGCTCGAGCGCCGAATCGGCGAGGTCGCGCTCCTCGCCCGGACGGGTCGTCTCGCTGAACGTCACGTCGGCGAGCGCGGACTCGAGCAGGGATCGGTAGCCCGAGGCGCGCCGGGCCCCACGGCCTCGGCCCGACGCCGGGTTGAAGATGACGAAGTGACGACCCGGGGTCAGAACGACTCCATCGGCTCGAAGGTCTGGAGCCCCTTGCCGTACCACTCCTCCCGGAACGGGTAGCTGTTGACCTCGTCGATCGTCAGCCCCTCGGTCATCGTGTGCTCGTGCAGCGTGAGCGACCCACGCTCCTCCTCGTGCTCGGTGTGGCTCGCCTCCATGTAGATGGTGGCCTTGTAGCGAGCCTCCGGGTCGATGGTGAAGCACTCGTAGGTGTTGCGGGCGGGAGCTCGGTCGAAGTCCGTAACGACGAGCTCCAGCACGGGCGCGCCCGCGTCCTGGACCGTCACGCTGACCTTCCCGTCCGCGGTGTGGAAATCGATGTCGAGGTCGCTCATGTAGTGCGGGAGTCGCCACCGCTCGATCGCATGGAGCCGCGACGCTTCCGTGGACGTGCCGACCATGAACGGGTAGAAGGCCGCTTTGGGAAGGGGCTTTCCGGGCTCGACCATGGGAGGGACGACGACAGCGAGGACGATCTCGTCGTACGCTCCCACCATGCTCTCGTGGAAATGGAAGGCGGTCACCGCGAGGATGCTGCGCTCGTGCTGCACCTCGACCGGCTCCAGGTGGGGGGGCAGGAGCTTGCGTGCGTCGGTCGTGGCCATCTCGAAATAGCCGCCCACGCAGATGTCGAAACCGTAGTAGGTGTAATCCACTTCGCTCATGTCGGCGGTCGTCTTGATGATGGTCGGCGATTGCGGTTAGCGTTGGCCTTCGGCCCCGGTCGTCCATGTTGTCCGGGGCCCCTCGCGCATGGAGGGCCCCCGCGTGAAGCTCCGAGGATATGCTGCCCTGGGCACCGTGTGCCTCGGCCTCCTCGCCGCCGACGTCGTGCAGCGGCTCGTGATCGCCCCCTGGGTCCGGCTCAGGCCGCGCCAGCGCGTCTCCGTGCTCGGCCCGTGGCAGCACCTCTTGGCGCGCTTCGTTCTCGGCAGTGTCTCACGGATCGGGGGGGGCGCCATTCCTGCGCCGTCGAGGTTGGTGCCGGCCGAGCCCGGGCACCTCATCCTCATGAACCACCAGTCGCTCTTCGACATCCCGTTGGTGGTGCAGGCCGTCTTCGGCGGGTACCCGCGGATCGTAACCCGAAAGCGCTATGGGCGCTTCATTCCGCTAATCTCGCACATGACAAGGCTCTATCAATACCCGCTGGTCGACCCCTCGGCAAATGCCGCGCAGCTGCGTGCCTCGCTCGACTCGCTGGAGCGCGCGGGGCGTGAGTCCGACGTCCCCCTCGTGGTCTTTCCCGAAGGCTCGCGTACGCGCGATGGGGAGATCGGCCGCTTCAAGCAGGGCGCGCTCGTCCGCCTCCTGCGGGCGCGCGACTGGACCGTGCACCTGCTCGTGGCCGACGGCTTCTGGCGGGCCGCGAGGTTCTCCGACCTCGCCGACGAGATGGGCCGCCTCTCGGGCTCCTTCGCGCACGCGGCGACCCTTCGGTGGGACGATCCCACGGCCGACCCGAGGCCGTTCATCGAAGGCGCACGCCGCATCATGGTGGACACCCTGGCGGAGATGCGCGGTGCGCGAACGACCGCATAGCCCGGTCGACGCCGCGCCGCCCGGCCCCGAATCGCGCGACGCCCCGCCGGTCGCCGCCCGGCTGGCGGCCGGGCTCGTCGAGGTGTCGGGCGAGACGATCCGCGCGGTACTCCTGTACGGCTCGCATCTGCTGCGCACGAGCCCGGATCGTCACAGCGCGGTCGATCTGGTGGTCATCGTCGACGACTACGCCGCCTTCTACTCGGCGCTGGATCGCGCCGGCGAGCTCGACCGGCCCGTGTGGCTCATGAACGCGCTCGCCAGGATCCTGCCGCCCAACGTGCTGGCCTTCGCCCCCGACGAGGGCCGGGAGGGCATCGCCAAGTATCTCCTCGTGAGTCGGGGCGACTTCGAGCACGCGCTCGGATCGGACGCGCCCGATCACTTCGTGCTGGCGCGCATGGTTCAGAAGGTCGGGATCGTGTGGACCGCCGATGAGTCGGAGCGCATCTGGGTCGAGGGTCGGCTCGCCGCCGCGAGGGCCGGGGTGTTGGGCTGGATGGCCCCGTACCTGACGGAGCCGGTCGATGCCGAGGGGCTCGGCCGCCGCCTCCTGGAGGTGTGCTACCGGGGTGAGTTCCGGCCCGAGTCCACCGCGCGCGCCGGACGGGTGTTCGAGGCGCAGGCGGAGCACTTCCGCCGAGTGCTCGGTGCGGTGCTGGACGCTGCGGCGGAGAGCGGCACGATGCGACGGGACGGGGACCGGTACGCGCTGGCGAGCCCGGTGCCGGCCCGGGAGCGACGACGGGTCCGTCGGTATTTCCGAAGGTCGAAGGCGCGCACCACGGCCCGTTGGCTCAAGCACACGGCGACCTTCGTGAACTGGCTCCCGTACATCGTGCGCAAGGTCGAGCGGCACACGGGCCGGACCATCGAGCTGACGACCCTGGAGCGGAAGCTCCCGCTCGTCTTTCTCTGGCCTCGCGTCTTCTACGTGCTGCTGACGCGCCCGCGCAGGGAGCTCCGCCCGTGAGAGCCGACGTCTCGGCGCTGCTCGCCGTGCTCGGGCTCGCGTTGCTCTCGATGCCGGTCTACGCCGCCACCGCTCGGGGCAGGCCCGACCCGCACGACGTCGAAGACCGCGGCGGGTTCGTCCTCGGCTCCTTCGTCCGGAGCTGGTTCTACTGGTTCATCCGGCCGGTCGAGCGGGCCTCGCTGGCGCTCCGCCTCTCGCCGACCGCCTTCAACCTGCTCGGCGTGGCCTTCGGCGTCGCGGCGGGCGCGTGCTTCGCGCTCGGGCGGGTGAACCTCGGCGGTTGGGCGGTGCTGCTGGGGGGTGCGGCCGACGTGCTCGACGGACGGATCGCGAGGGCGCGCGGCCTGGCGGGCGCGCGGGGCGCGTTCCTCGACTCGACCCTCGACCGCTTCGCGGAGGTCGGGGCCTTCGTCGGCCTCTCGGTCCTCTATCGCGGGTCGTCCCTGGCGCTCGCCGCCGTGGCGATCGCGCTGGGCGGCTCGTTGCTCGTCAGCTACGCGAGGGCGCGCGGGGAGAGCGTGGGCGTCGTCTGCAAGGTCGGAATCATGCAGCGTGCCGAGCGGCTTCTTCTCGTGGGGCTCGGGGCGATCCTCGATCCGGCCGTCACGGCCTGGAGGGGTTGGGAGGAAGGGACGCTTCTGCTCTGGCTGATCGGCTTGGTGGCCGTGGGCACGGTGGGGACCGCTGCCTACCGGACCGTGTGGATCGCGAAGCATCTCGACTGACCCGTGGCGGGACCGAAAGGGAGACGGAGGCCGAACGTTGATAAGCGTGCGGCCGGGAGATACTGTCCGCTGGGTGAGACCCCTTCACGCCACGGATGCCTTCGAGGTGCACGAGATGAACCGAGCGACCATCCCCATCCTGTTCGCGCTGATCGCGCTCGTCGTGGTGTCGGCCCCGGCCGCGGCGCAGGCGAACGTCGCAGGTAATTGGCTCCTGACCGTCGAAAGTCCCGAGGCCGGCGGAGACATCGTCGCGGTCTTCGCCCAGGACGGGAGCACGGTCACCGGCACGCTCGAAGTCCCCATGGTCGGCGGCGCGGAGATGACCGACGGCTTGGTCGAGAACAATACGCTCAGCTTCCTGCTGCACGTCGACTTCGATGGGACCTGGTTCACCGTCGAGGTGAAAGCCGAGGTCGAAGGGGACTCGATGGCCGGCTCCGTCTATGTGCCGGAGATGGGCAGCATGCCGTTCACCGGACGACGAACCGAGAGCTGACGGTCATTCCGGGATCGCGGGCCGGCGCCTGCCGATCCCTCGGCAAGCACCGGCCGGCGGCTAGGGCGTCGGCTTCGAGTCCTTCAGGAGCATCTCGCCCTTCGTGACCCACGAGATCCCGAAGGCCCACAGCGCGAAGGTCTCGAGCCAGAACACCGGCCTCAGCCGGGACACCGCGGTCCCCTGCAGGAACGCCGCGTACACGGCGACGAGCACGATGCAGGCGATCATGACGTAGCCGCACGCGCGGTACACGCGGTTGCGCTTCCTCTTCTCGGGCGTGGGCGGGACACCCGCCGCGGACTTGGTGAAGAGCGCCAGGGAGAAGTAGGCGAGCACGGAGAAGAGGAGGGCCGCGGAGGCGGAGTGCACGGCACGAACCGCCGGAATCGCGCTGCTGGTCGGGAAGAGGGCCACCGCCATCGCGAGGACGCAGGCCACGTCCCCGGCGATGTCGTCCTTGCGCTCATAGCCGCGGTAGGAGAAGAGGAACCAAGCGATCGCGAACAGCACGCCCACGAAGACGTCCCGCATCTCCGTGGCGTAGTAGTCGCTGATCGACGGCTGCACGCCCGCGCACGTGCCGATCACGACGCACCCGACCGCCACGAGGACGGGCAGCGAGACACCGAGGACTCCGATCGCGCGTCTCAGCGCGAGGTAGGAGATGACGAGCCCGCGGGACGGGGCAGGGTCGCTCATGGCCGGGGCTCCTGCGAGAGGACGGTGACCGTCCGCCGCCGGGACGTGCCGCTCGGCGGCGGGCTGCCCAAGAAGAGTCGGCGGCGCTGGGGATCGCAAGGGCTTCGGACTCCGGCCCGATGGGGGCCTGCCCGCGACGCCTCACGGGTTTCGGGGGGCCGCACCCGCCTGCCCGTGGCCGGAGGCGGAAAGGAGAAAAGGGAACCCCGGGATGCTCGCGTGCGAGCGCCCCGGGGTCAGACTCCGGCGACAGGACTCGAACCTGTGACCCGGTGGTTAACAGCCACCTGCTCTACCAACTGAGCTACGCCGGATTTGCCGCTGCACGGCAAGCGTGAGCGGGTCTAAATAAGCTCCGCGGGTTGTGGGGTGTCAACCGCCGGATGCAGCCGCCAGACGGCTCGCGCGGCGTGCTTTCGACAGGATGTTCCACACGGCCGGTCCGACGTCGTGAGAGCGCTCCCATAGATCGGAGTGTCGCCGCGCCGCCAGTCGGGCGGCGTCTCCGTGATGGAGCGAAGCGAGGGCCGGCCCACGATGGGGAAAGGGCCGCTCGAACCAATGGTGCCCGCAGAGCACGGCACGGGGACCATCGGCCGTGGAGAAGACCGTGAAGTCCGGCGACCATCCCCCGAGAGGCGCGGCCCGGACTTCGAGACGACCCGACTCGAGCATGGTGCGGAGCAGATCGACTCGAGGCGCCTTCTTCGGGTCGGCCTGGATGGCGTGCGCCTCGCCGTCGAGTTGGAGGGCGTTCAACTCCGACACCAGCACGCGAAAGTGCTCGAGGTCGGAGAGTCGAAGCTCGGTCAGGTCGACGGCGCTGAGTCGGACGCGCGTGATCGCGGTCGCGATGTCGATGGAACGCCCGGCGCAGGCGCCGAAGACGTCGCGAAAATCCGGGCGCCCCCGCTCGTCGATGAGGGCGGCGTGATCGAACGGGAGTCCGGGCAAGCTGGGTTCCATGGCACCGATCCAGGTTCGGGGAGTGTACGGAACCTCGATCGCCGGGCCGGCCGGCGCGATGCCTGGATCGGCCGCCTGCTCACCAATATCTGGAGCGCGCGGCCCACGCGCTCGCGGCGCTCTCGACGTCGAGCTCGATCTGATGGCGGTCCGTGAGCGGAACCTCGTGGCAAGCCCGGCATCGCGCCTCGTAGCTTTCGGCCCCGCCGACCTGGATCGTGGGGCTTTCGGCCGGGGCGGGCTCGCCGCGGATCAACCGCTGGTTGCGTGTGGCCAGATCACCGCACTTGACGCAGATCGCGTGGAGCTTGTCGACGACCTCGGCGACCGCCAGAAGCTGTGGGATCGGACCGAACGGATCGCCGCGGAAGTCCATGTCGGTGCCCGCGACGATCACCCGGACGCCGGCGTCCGCGAGTCGGTTCACGAGGCCGACGACCCCGTCGTCGAGGAACTGCGCCTCGTCGATGCCGACCACCTGCGTATCCTGCCGGACCAGCTCGGCGATGCGCAGGGAGGAGTTGACCGGCTGTGCCTCGATCTCCGAGCCGTCGTGCGAGCTCACCCGATAGACCCCGGCGTAGCGGTCGTCGAGGTGCGACTTGAAGACCTGCACCCGCTTCTTCGCGATCAGGGCGCGTCGGACCCTGCGCAGCAGCTCCTCGGACTTGCCGCTGAACATCACGCCCGACACGACCTCGACCCAGCCCTCCTGCGCTCCGTGAAACATGTCCGGGGCTATGAGAGCTGAAGCGAAGCTGGGAACATGGACCCCCGAAGTCGTGTCAGGAGGGTGCGAAGCGGCGGCGTGCGTGAAGGGCGGTTAGTTTACTCGGCCTCGGTGAACGCTGCCAGCACGGGAGGGCCCGTACAGGGGAGGCGAGGGTGGAGGGGCGGTCGGTCCCCAATCGTCGACGAGGATGAAGCATGAGCAAATGCGTGCGTGTTCTGGCGCTGGCCGCCGCCTGGATCCTGATCGGATCCTCGAGCGGCGCGGCCCAGGAGGAGGAGCGGCCCCGGCTCGTCGTCGCCCTGGTGATCGACCAGCTGCGGGGGGATCTGCTCGACCACTTTGCGCCGGCGCTCACGCAGGGGTTTCGACGGCTCGTCGACGAGGGCTTTCTCTTCACCCAGGCCTCGCACGCGCACGCGCGCACGAGCACGGCGCCGGGCCACGCGACGCTGACCACCGGGGTGCTGCCCTCGCGGCACGCCGTGGTGGCGAACGCCTGGGCGCAGCGGGTCGGCGACGAGTGGAGGCAGACCTACGCCGTCGAGGATCCGGACAGCCCGATTCTCGGGTTCGAGGAGGTTGAGGTCCTCGGCGGGCGGTCGCCCAGGACGATGATCCGCGAAGGCTTGCCGGATTGGCTCCACGCCCAGGACGACGACGCGCGCATCGTGTCGATCTCGAAGAAGGACCGCGCGGCGATCCCCATGGGCGGCAAGACCGCGGAGCACGTCTACTGGATGCTGCCCGAGCTCGGGCGCTTCATCACCTCGCGTCACTACATGGACGGATATCCCGGTTGGCTGCGGCGCTTCAACGACGAGGTGATGCCGGGGATCTCTCTGCCGGGCGTGTGGGAGAGCGAGGTCCCCGAGGAGCTCCGCCACCTGGCGCGTCCGGACTCGGCGGCGTACGAGGGGGATCAGATCCACACGACCTTCCCTCATGTCGACTCCGCTGAGGTCCAGCCGTTCAGCGAG
>JBFFWJ010000052.1:0-11855 GCA_041570315.1 Longimicrobiales bacterium
AATCAAGCGTTGTGTGACGCTCCGTCGTAGACCCTGGTGACCATTCCAAGAGCGGTCGAGTGAAGTAGCCGTGACGCGAAGAGGGCCGTGCTCAGGTCGTCTTCTGCACACGGAAGTTGAACGTGCCCGTGGTCTCCGCGAGCACGATCTCGATTCGCCACGTGCCGTGGGGAGGCGCGGCCGCGCCAAGGCGGGACGGTGCAAGAACGGCAACGCGATTGCGCGAGTCCCCACCGCAGATAGCGCCGATGCGTCGCCGCGCGAAGCGCAGCGAAGCATCGGAAAGCCTCCCCTACAGGTCGTGCTCGGCGATCCCCCAACCCAGTCTCTTGAGGAGGATCCGCAACTCCGCCTGCTCCTCGCTGCTCAGGTGGCGCGAGAGGTGCTCGATGTACCCCGCGTGCCCGGGGAACACCTCCGCCACCAGGGCGCGGCCTTCCTCCGTGAGCTTGGCCTGGATGACCCGGCGGTCGTCCGGTCGACGGTAGCGGTACACGAGGCCCTGATCCTCGAGCCGGTCCATCACGTAGGTGACGTTGCCACCCGTCACGAGCAGCTTGTCCGCGAGCGCACCCAGCGGAAGCGGGCCGAGGTGGTACAGCGCCTCGAGCGTCCCGAACTGCGGCATGGTGAGCCCGTACTCCTGCACCTTGCCGGCCACCGCCTTCGCGTAGGTGGCGTAACAGCGCGCGAGCGCGATCCAGAGGCGCAGCGCCGAGCCCTGCTCCTCGGACCACGCCCGCGGAGCGGGCATATCCAGATCGGCCCGGGTCGCGTCGGGGTCACTCATCGGAGCGGGCGCTGAGGGGTCTCACTTCGCAGGGAACTTCGTAGGGATACGACGCAGGCGTCGCAAAGTGCCAGCCCATGTCGGGCGAGGGAGGCCGCCCTACCCGGACGGATCAGATGTGGATCGGTCGTCCGAGCGCCGCGAGCGCCGACTCGGCCACACCCTCCGAGAGCGTGGGGTGCGGGTGCATCGCCTGCTCCATCTCCTCGACCGTGGACTCGAGATGGCGGCCGACCACGAACTCGGCGATCAGCTCCGTGGCGTGGGGACCGACGATGTGGGCGCCGAGGATCTCGGAGTACTTCTTGTCGCGCACGACCTTGATGAAGCCCTCCGAGTGCCCGGCGGCGACCGCCCTCCCGACCCCCACCCAGGGGAACTTGCCCACCTCCACGTCGTAGCCCTGCTCCCTGGCCTGCTCCTCGGTGAGGCCGACCGACGCGACTTCCGGATGGCAGTAGGTGCAGTTGGGAACGTTGCCGTAGTCGACCGTGCCGTGCCCGTGGCCGGCGATGTGCTCGACGCACGCGATGCCCTCGTGGGAGGCCTTGTGCGCCAGGAGCTGCCGGCCGGCGACGTCGCCGATGGCGTACACGCCGGGCACGTTCGTGCGGAGCTGCTCGTCGACCAGGACGAACCCCCGCTCATCGACCTTTACGCCGGCGCTGTCCAGGCCGAGGTCCTCGGAGTTGGGGACGCGGCCGACAGCCGAGAGCACGTAGTCGACGTCGAGCTCGTGAACGCCGCCCTTGCGGTCCTTGAAGGTGACCTTCACCCCGGCGTCGTGGATCTCGGCCTTCTCGAAGTAGGCGCCCGCGTGGATGTCCATCCCGCGCTTCTTGTAGGTGCGCTCCATGAAGGTCGAGATCTCGGCGTCCTCGAGCGGCAGGATGCGGTCGAGCGCCTCCACGATCGTGACCTTCGTGCCGTACGACGCGAAGACGTCCGCGAACTCCATCCCGATCGCACCCGCGCCGACGATGAAGAGCGACTCCGGGGCGGACGTCTGCAGGAGGGCGCCGGTCGAAGACCAGATCCGGTCCTCGTCGATCTCGAGCGTCGGGAGATCCCTCGGCCGCGAGCCCGAGGCCAGGATGACGTGGGCGGCCTCGTATACCGTCCTGTTGCCATCCGAGGACTCGACCTCGACCTTGCCGGCTCCCTTCAGCCGGCCGTATCCCGACAGGTGCGTGACCTTGTTCTTCTTGAAGAGGTGGGCCACGCCCTTGGTCATCTGGCTCACGACCCGCCGGCTCCGCTCCTGGGCCGGAGCGAGGTCGAAGGCGAGGTCCTTCGCGACGATGCCGTGCTTCTCCCCATCCTTCATCTCGTTGACGAGGAGGGCGCTCGTGAGCAGCGCCTTCGTCGGAATGCACCCGATGTTGAGGCATACGCCGCCCAGATCCTGGTCCTCGACGCAGGCCACGGCGAGGCCGAGCTGTGCGGCTCGGATGGCGGCGACGTACCCGCCCGGGCCGCTGCCGATGATGATCAGGTCGAAGCGTCGGTTGCCAGCCACATGAACCTCGGTCTATGAAGCGGATTCCGTCTGGAATCGGAGTCGCGTGAACGTCGGGAACGTACGAAGGTAGAGGGGGGTCGATGGGCGGTAAAGGCGGAGATTCGGCGATCCGATGAGTCCTTTGCGCGTGGCGCTCGTGGTGCAGGGAGAGGGCCGGGGGCACCTCACGCAGGCGCTCGCGCTGGCCCGCATCCTGGCCGATGCGGGGCACGATCTGCACGCCGTGCTCGTGGGCACGAGCCCGCACCGGCAGGTACCCGCGTACTTCTTCGAGCGGATGCCCGCCCCGGTATCGGTGTTCCAGGCGCCGACCCAGGTGCCCGACGAGGAGCGTCTCGGCGTCTCGGTCGCGGCGACGGCGCGCGACGCGGTTCGGCGCATGCCGCGCTTCATACGGTCCGGACGGGCGATCCATCGCGCCACGGAGGGCGCCGACCTCGTCGTCAACTTCCTCGACTTCGTCGCAGGAGCCTCGCGCCTCGTCTTCCGCTCGCCCGCCCCGGCCGTGGCGGTCGCGCACAACTATCTCTTCGAGCACCCCGAGCTCAGGAAGGCCGCGGACCGCCCGGGCGGCCGTCTGCTGCGCCTCTACACGCGCGGGACGACGCTCCGGACGCGGGCCCGGGTGGCGCTCTCCTTCGTCCCCATGTCCGACGACCTCCGCGCCCGGCTCCACGTCGCGCCGCCACTCCTGCGCTCCGGACTCCGGAGCCTCCGGCCGACCCGCGGGCGCTACCTCCTCGCCTACGCGCTGAACCCCGGGTATGGCCGGATGCTGGCCGAGTGGCAGCGCCGCCGCGGCGACGTTTCGGTGCACTGCTACCTCGAGGGCGGCCCGCGTGCGCTCGCGGCCGCCCCGGGGCCGGGCTTTCACGTGCACGAGCTGGACAGCGAGGGGTTCCTGCGGCACCTGAGCGGGTGCCGCGCCTACGTCGGCTCGGCCGGCTTCGAGTCGCTGTGCGAGGCGCACTACCTGGGCAAGCCCGTCCTCGCGGTGCCCACGCGCGGACAGCTCGAGCAGGAGCTCAACGCCTGGGACGCCGAGCGGTGCCGTGTCGCGCGCGCGGGCACGTATGCCGACCTGGACGCCTTCTGGGAGGACCCACCCGTTCCGGATCCCGCCGAGGTGCGCCACTTCCGCGCGTGGGTGGCCCGCGCCCCCGACGTGCTCCTGGGGGTGCTCGAGGCGGCCGCGCGCCAGGGAGCCGCCGGGTTCGCGGGTCCGCGGGGATCGCGGTCGTGACGCTGCGCGTGACCCGTGTCGAGGGACGGGGGGGCACGGCCCGCTTCGTCGACGTTCCGTGGCGCCTGCACGCGGGCCGTGAGCCGCTCTGGACCCCGCCGCTCCGAAGCGCGGTCCGGGACCTTCTCGACACCCGCCGAAACCCCTTCTACCGGGAGGCGGACCGGGCGCTGTTCATCGCTGAGCGGTCGGGGCGGGCGGTGGGCAGGGTCGCCGCGATCGAGAACCGGCGGCACAACCGCCACCACGGGGACCGCGTCGGGTTCTTCGGGTTCTTCGACGCGGTCGACGATGGGGAGGCGGTGGCGGCGCTCCTGGGGGCCGCCGAGGGCTGGCTGTCCGAGCGCGGTCTCACGGCGTCACGCGGTCCGGTCTCTCCCTCCATGAACCACGAGTGCGGCCTGCTGGTCGACGGGTTCGGCACCCCCGCGGCGATGATGACCGCCTGGAACCCACCCTGTCACGGCGCGCTCGTCGAGGCGGCCGGCTACGGCCAGGTCCGGGACCTGCTGGGCTACTACATGCGAGCCGACCAGGAGCTCTCCCCGCGGATGACGCGCCTCGCGGAGCGCACGCTGCAGCGAACGAAGGTCGCCTTCCGGCCGGTGGACGTCGCGGGGCTCGAGCGAGAGGCCCGAAAGATCCTCGACGTCTACTGTGACGCCTGGGCGGACAACTGGGGATTCGTCCCCCCTTCCTGGGAGGAGTTCTGGCACAGCGCCCGGCACCTCGCCAAGGTGCTCGCGCCCCGCTACTCCTTCGTCGCCGAGGTTGGCGGCGTCGTGGTGGGCTTCTGGATCATCGCCAAGGACGTCAATCGGGCGCTGCGCCGGGTCCCGTCGGGTCGGCTCTGGCCCTGGAGCCTCGCTCGGCTCCTGATGGGCCTACGGGAGCTCCGCCACCACCGCATCGTCCTCCTCGGGGTCCGGCGGGAGTACCGAAACCGTGGGCTCATGTCGCTCTTCGCCTACGAGGCCGCGCGGCGGGGGCGCGAGGCCGGAGAGGAGGGCGCCGAAGCCTCGTGGATCCTGGAAGACAACGAGGCGCTGCTGGGGCCGCTGCGCGCGCTGGGATACGAGCCCTACAAGCGCTGGCGGATCTACGAGAAGGCGATCGCCGCGGGGTGAGGGATGGGGGAGCGCCGGGCGGCGGCGCCGAAGCTAACTAGAATCAGAGCATTACTTCTAGTTAGTCCCCAGGATCGGGAGGAGGACGTCGAGCTGACCCTCCGCCGCCGGGTTCGGCTCCAGGCCCAACACGTGGGCGAGGAGCGGATAGACGTGCACGGACTCGAACGCGGGAATCCGCTGCCCGGCCGCGATTCCCGGCCCCCTCGCCAGGAAGATCGCCGCCATCTCCGGCACGAGGTTGTCCCAGCCGTGCGTGTGCGTGTCCCGCGCGGTCCACCCGGCAGGCCGTACGGTCCGGCCCGGAGCGGCGGACACGACGATGTCGCCGATCCTCGGGTCCGCGCTGTAGTGCAGGCGCGCGGGCACCTGCTCGCGCAGCCATACGTCGTTGAGCGGGAGCAGGGCGGCGATCGAATCCCGGAGCTGCGGGCCCCGCGCCGGGCCGCCCTCGTCGATGAAGAGCGAGGCGTACGGACCGGACTCCGCCAGGCGCACGCCCGGAAAGAGCTCCATGTCGAGGAGGTCGACCATGGCCGCCGGAGCGGGCATGAGCCCGTGGTCGGAGACCAGCACCACGAACACCTCGTCGCCGTGCTCGAGCCGGTCGATCCCATCGAGGAGGCGGCCCAGGCTCCCGTCCACGGCGGCGACCGCCTCCCCAGTCTCCGGGGCGTCCATCCCGTGGTCGTGCGCCACGGCGTCGACGTCCTCGAAGTACAGGGTGATCATGTGCGGTCGCGTCTCCGGCGGCATCTCCAGCCAAGCCAGCACCTGGTCGACCCGATCCGAGTTCGGGATCGAGGCGTCGAAGCGCCGCCAGTAGGTGGGCCGGATTCCCCCGACGTCCGCCTCGGAGCCCACGAAGAAGAAGCTCGCCGAGACCATGCCCTGCCGCTCGGCGGTCGCCCAGATCGGCTCGCCGCGGTAGAAGCGCCCGTCCTCGACCGTCTCGCGGTCGGCCAGAGCGTAGGTCGCGCCCAGGTCCGGAGCCCAGAAGCGGTTCCCGACCAGGCCGTGAGTCTCGGCGTACATCCCGGTGGCGATGCTGTAGTGCGTCGGGAACGTCTTGGTAGGATAGGTGGGGATCATCCGGTCCGCCCGCACCCCCTCCCGCGCCACCCGCTCGAAGCTGGGCGCGGGGTGCTTCTCCATGAGATCCCACGAAAACCCGTCGAAGGAGACCAGCACGACGTGGGGAGCGCCCCGCCACTCGAGGGCATTCGTCGCGAGCCCGTCCTCGGGCGCGGGAGCCGCGGTGCCCCCGCACGACGCCGCGAGCGAGAGCGCGACGCAGAGGAGCAGGCCGGCGCCGCCGCCGACCGGGGCGTGAGGTCGTCGTCCGTTGCGGGTCGTCATCGCGATGTGGGGCACTCCCCTCGCCGTGTGGGCGGGCTCCGGGTCGCTTCCGTCGACGGGTCCAGGAAAGATGCGCGATCCGGGCGCGGTGTGAAGACATGAGCGACCCCAACCTCCCTGAAACCCGCCCCGTGCCCCATCCGTAGGCGACTTGTGACGCTCGCGGATGCATCCGACCGGGCGGGCGGACCGCGGATCGTCCCGTCACGCGGACGGGAAGGGACGGATGGCACCGGCCTCGACGCAATCCTGCCGGTCACGGCCGCCACCCTCTTACGGGAGGGGCGCGACTCGTCCCCTTCCTGTCGCGGGACTTCGTGACGGCGGTCCCGCCGGCGCCATGACCGCAGACGGGGACGAGGGGTGGACGACATGATGAGCGACTTCTGGCGCGACCTGCGGCTCAGCGCGCGCATGCTGGTGAAGAACCCGATGTTCACCGTCGCCGCCGTCGCGACGCTGGCGCTCGGGATCGGGCTCAACGCGGCGACCTTCTCCGCGGTCCATGGGATCCTGCTCCGGCCCCTGGCCGGGGCCGAGGAGCCCGAAGAGCTCGTCCAGGTCTATCGGGAGTGGCCCGGCATCGAGTTCGGCTCGGTGTCGGTCCCGCACTACCAGGACCTGCGCGACCGTAGCTCGGACGTCTTCGAGAGCGTGGCCGCGTGGTACTTCGAGCCGCTCTCGGTCTCGGCCGACGGCCGCAGCGAGCGGACCATGGGCATGGTCGTCTCGGCCAACTTCTTCCAGACCTTCGGGGCGGATCCCGTGCTCGGCCGCCCCTTCCTTCCCGGAGTGGAGGACCGCGACCCGGGCGCGCACCCGGTCGCGGTCATCAGCCACGGCTTCTGGGAGGCGCGCTTCGCCGCCGACCCCGCCGTCGTCGGCAGGACGATGTCGTTGAACGGGCATCCCTTCGAGATCGTCGGGGTGGCCCCGGCCGACTTCCGCGGCCCGGTGAGCTTCGCGGCCCCTCCGATCTACGTCCCGATCATGATGGCCAACGCGCTGACGCCGGCCTTCAACCGGATCGAGGCCCGAGGCAGCAACAACATGTCGGTCGTGGCCCGCCTGCGTGACGACGTCGCCCTCGAGCGGGCCGCCCAGAGGCTGGACGCCGTCCTCCTGCAGCTCCGCGCGGAGTATCCCGACCACTACGACGACCAGCTCGGGCACACGATCGTGCTCCAGAGCGAGGCCGGGATCCACCCCAGCTTCGGCGCCGCTCAGGTCGGCATGAGCACGGTGATGATGGTCGTCGTCGGCCTCCTGCTCCTGATCGCGTGCGTCAACGTGGCCAACCTCTTCCTGGCGCGCGCCCGAGACCGGCGCCGTGAGATGGGCGTCCGCCTCAGCCTGGGCGCCAGCCGGGGACGCATCGTGCGGCAGCTCCTGACCGAGAGCGTGCTCTTCAGCCTGATCGCCGGGGCTGCCGGCCTCGGGCTGGCCAGCGTCGCCACCCGGCTCCTTTCGGGCTTCCGGCCGCCGGTCGACGGGCCCTGGGCCTTCGACGTGACGATGGACGTCACCGTGCTCTGGTTCACCACCGCCGTCTCGCTGGCGGCCGGATTCGTCTTCGGCATGGCACCCGCGCTCCAGGCTTCCCGGCCGGAGACGGTCTCGGCGGTCAAGGGTCAGTCGAGCGGGAAGGCGGGCGGGTCCCGCATGAGCGGCGCGCTGGTGGTCGCCCAGATGGCGCTCTCCCTCCTCCTGCTGATCAGCTCGGGGCTGTTCCTCCGCAGCCTCCAGTCCGCCACCGAGATCGATCCCGGCTTCGACAGCCCGGCCAGCCTCGCCATGGCCTCGGTCGATCCGGGCCTGCAGGGCTACGACGAGCCGAGGGCCAGGGCCTTCTGGGACCGGATGCTCGAGGACGTGCGCGGCCTGCCCCAGGTCTCCGAGGCCGGGGTCACCCTCATCGCGCCGCTGGGCCTCGGCTCCAACGACCGCTCGGTCTCGGTTCCCGGGTACGAGTTCGGGGAAGGGGAGCGCTCGAGCCTGCGCTACACCTACGTGAGCGAAGGCTACCTCGAGGCCATGGGGATCGAGCTCCTCGAGGGACGCACCTTCCGGCGCACCGACGACGAGACCGGGCCGCCGGTCATGATCGTGAACCGGCGCTTCGCGGATCGTTTCTGGCCGAGCCAGTCCGCCCTCGGCAAGGTGGTGCGCACCGCCGGGGAGGAGTGGGAGGTGATCGGGGTCGTGGAGACCGGCAAGTACACGAGCCTCGGAGAGGAGCCCACCGAGTACATGTACCTTCCCCATCGCCGGCTCTTCCGCACCGACATGATCCTGGTCGCGCGCACCTCGGGCGATCCGCAGGCGGTCATGGAGCGGATGCGGCAGCTGGTGCGCGCCGCCGACCCCGACATGCCGGTCTACGACGTGCGCTCGATGGAGGACCACATGGGCATCGCGCTCCTGCCCGCGCGACTCGGTGGCTCGGTGCTCGGCATCTTCGGCCTGCTCGGCCTCACGCTCGCGGGCGTGGGCATGTACGGCGTGATGGCGTACTCCGTGTCGCAGCGCCGGCGCGAGCTTGGGATTCGGGTCGCGCTGGGCGCGGACCGGCGCTCGGTGCTGCGGCTGGTCCTGGGCGAGGGGATGCGCCTTGCCGCGCTCGGCACGGCGATCGGGGTGGTGGGCGCGCTGGGCGCCGCGCGGCTCGTGGCCGGGCTGCTCTACAACGTGTCGGCGCTCGACCCCGTCGCGTTCGTCGGCGTGCCCCTCCTGCTCGTCTGCGTCGCGGCGCTGGCGGTGTACCTGCCCGCGCGCAGGGCGGCGGCGGTGGACCCGATCGGGGCGCTGAAGGCGGAGTGAGGCCAGCGGGCCCGCCCGGGCCGGGGAGGGCAGCGCGAGGGCGCTCCCCGCCCCGGCCCGGCGGTCAGTCCGTCACCGGCGTCCCCCGAGCGTGCCGCTGGAACCACTCCCTAAGGAAGAGCTGCGTCCGCAGGAAGTTCGAGGGCGTGCTCGACGTGCCGTGCCACTCGTTGGCGAAGCGGATCATCGCCGTCTCCACCCCGAGCACCTTGAGCGCCGCGTAGTACTCCTCGGTCTGCGGCATCGGCGTGCGCAGGTCGTTGACGCCCGTCATGAGCATGGTCGGGGTCGTCACGTTCCCCACGTACATGAGCGGCGAGCGGCGCAGGTGCTCGCTGGGGTCGTCCCACGGGAAGTTCTCGAAGTTGCGGTACCAGCCGATCCCGTCCGTCGTGCCGACGAAGGACAGCCAGTTCGTCACCGGGCAGTTCGCCGACGCGGCCGCGAACCGGTCGGTGTGCCCGACGACCCAGGAGGTGAGCACGCCACCGCCCGAGCACCCGTACACGAACATGTTCTGCTCGTCGACGTAGCCGCGCGCGATCACCTCGTCGACGCCGTTCATGAGGTCGTCGAAGTCCTTGCTCGGATAGGCGTTCTTGATCGCGTTGCCGAACGCGCTGCCGTAGCCGGAGCTCCCCCGCGGGTTCGTGTACAGGATCACGTACCCGTTCGCCGCGTGCTCCTGCCAGGCGAAGTTGAAGCCCACGTTGTACATCCCGTGGGGCCCCCCGTGGATCGAGAGCATGAGGGGGTACTTCTTCGACGGATCGAAGTCGGGCGGCTTGATGATCCACCCCTGGATCTGGAACCCGTCCAAGGACTCGTACCAGATCTCCTCGACCTCTCCGAACGTGACCCCGCCGAACACGTCGTCGTTGACGCGCGTCAGCTGCCTGCGGCGGTTCGGGCTCGAGAGGTCGAAGACCACGATGTCGCTCGGGACCAGCGGGCTCGTGAACGTCCCCACGGCGCGCCCGGTCTCCGTGAAGGAGCTCAGCGCGAACATGTGCTCGCCGACCGACAGCTCCCGCACGCCGCCGTCGACGGAGACGAAGTGCAGGTTGCGCGTCCCCTCCGAGCTCACGTTCAGGTACAGCCCGCTGCCGTCGTGCGCCCACTGCATGTCGTTGATCTGCCGGTCGAAGTCCCCGGAGATCATGCGCGGCCCCGAGCCGTCACGGCCCATCACGTAGACGCCCGAGTTGCGGTAGGTGTCGTCGTGGAAGTCCGAGCCGCGGTAGGCGATGAGGTCGCCGCGCGGAGAGGGCAGCGGCCCGCTGTCCTGGCCCCTGCGCGTCGTCAGCTGGCGGATCGAGCCGGAGGCGACGTCGACCGCGTAGACCTCGGACTCCCTCCAGGACAGCTCCGCGTCCTCGGTGCGCAGCGAGGAGAAGACGAGCTCGCGGCCGTCCGGCGTCCACTCGCCCGTGGAGTGGTTCCAGTACCCGTCGGTGAGCTGGCGCGCCGTGCCGCCTTCGGCGGGGACCACGAAGATGTGCCGCCACCCCTCGTCGACGAACCCCTGGCGGTCCTGACGGTAGTCGGCCCGCGTGACGACCTTGGGCCCGGGGGTCCAGGTCGCGCCTTCCGGCCGGCCCGGCGGGCTCACCGTCCAGGCGGGCTCGCCCTCGACGGTCATGGAGAAGGAGATCCAGTTGCCGTCCGGCGACCACCGGATCCCGCCGGGGCCGTCCTCCAGCCGCGTGATCTGGCTGATCGCGCCTTCCGCATCCATCCAGCGCACGAAGATCTGCGAGCCCTCGGGCTCACCCCGCGCGGTGTAGGCGATCCGAGTGCCGTCGGGGGACCAGATCGGCCCGGAGCCGTCCACGAGGAACCGGGCTCGCGACCCGTCGGCGTTCATGATCCAGATCGAGGACTCGCGCCGGTCGTTCATCTTGTCGACCCATCCGCGCGTATAGACGATCTGCGTCCCGTCGGGCGAGATCTGCGGATCCGACACGCTCTCCAGATCCAGGTACATCTCGAGCGAGATCTTCCGGATCTCGTCCGACTGGGCGACGGCCGGCGCGGGTGGCGCGACGGCGCCACCCACCACGGCGACGGTGAGGGCGGAGAGAAGGGTACGCACGGACATCGGAAGCACCTCGGGCTGCGTGTGGAACCAACCGGTGAGCCGGAGCCTGAAGCTACAAGGCGCGAGGTGAGGGGGCGAGGGAGCGCGCGCGGCCCGACCGCGCGGCCCCGCATCCGAAGGCGAAGGGCGTATCGGACCGCGGTTGCGGCCCCCTACCGCTCCCAGGCCACCTTTCCCCCCACCACGGTCAGGTCGACCTGCATCGTCTCGAGGCAGGGATCCGCACAGCTCAGGTAGTCCTCGGCGGTGACCACGAGGTCGGCCAGCTTGCCGACCTCCAGGGAGCCGCGCTCCTCCTCGGAGAAGGTGAGGTACGCATAGCCGTCGGAGGCGGCGCGCAGTGCCTCGAGCCGGTCGACGCGCTGATCGGCCCCGACCACCCCGGCGCTGATCGTCTCCCGCGTCGTGAAGTGGTGCAGCACCCACCAGGGATCGTACGGCACCACCGGGGAGTCCGTGCCCAGCGAGACCGGGATCCCGGCATCCAGGTAGGCGCGCAGGGGCGTCGTCCAGCCGGCCCGGTCCCCGCCCCAGTACTCGACCAGGCTCGGCGCCGCCAGGTACAGGTGGTCCTGCGCCGAGACGAGCAGCCCGAGCGAGCGCATCCGCGGGAACTGGTCCTCACGCGGGATGAAGCCGTGCTCGATCACCCATCGCAGGCCGCTCACGGGTGCGTCCCCGTCGGCCGCCTCGTAGGCGTCCAGCACCAGGTCGATCGCCGCGTCCCCGACCGCGTGCGTGGCCACGCGCCATCCGGCCCCGTGGAGCTCCCGGACGGTCTCGACGAAGGCCTCGCGCGGCACCGTCTGCAGGCCGTGGAAGGTTCCACCGTCGCCCCAGGGCTCCTCGTACGGGTCACGCATGAGGCCGCCCTCGAAGCCGCCGTCGACGCC
>JBFFWJ010000053.1:0-11694 GCA_041570315.1 Longimicrobiales bacterium
GGTCGACGGCGGCCCGCGGGCCTCGACGCGCTGAGGAGTCGCGTTGACGTCGTCCCCTGAGCGCTCCCGGGATTCCGCACCCGAGGGCGTGCGGGGTACGGTCTACGGCTCGGCCGGCGGGGTGTACGACGTGCGTCTCGACGACGGCCATAGGGTGGAGGCGAGGCTGCGCGGCCGCGTCAAGAAGGCGGCCCGCGCAGGAAGCCGCGTCGTCGTGGGGGACCGCGTGTCGGTCTCGCGGACCGATGACGCGTGGACCATCGAATCGGTTGCGGATCGAGTCACCGAGCTCGCGCGTCGGGGGCGCGCGGGACGCGCGCCGAAGGTCCTCGCGGCGAATCTGGACCGCGTGTTCGCCGTGGTCGCGCTCCGATCTCCGCCGGCGAGCACGGAGCTGATCGACCGCCTGCTCGTGCTCATCGAGTCGAGCGGCATGCATCCGATCCTGGTCCTCAACAAGCTGGACCTTCCAGGCGGGGGCGAGGCCGCGGTCGCGCTCGGGGCTTTGTACGAGTCGGCGGGCTATCAGGTGATCGCGACGAGCGCCGCCACCGGCGAGGGCTTGGAGGGCCTGCGCGACCTGGTCCGCCTCGGGTCGTCGGCCTTCATCGGACCGTCAGGCGTCGGCAAGTCCTCGCTGCTCAACGCGCTGGAACCGGATCTCGACCTGCGCACGAGCGAGCTGTCACGAAAGACCGGAACCGGAAGGCACACGACGGTCGGCTCCCGTCTGATCCCCCTCGAGTGCGGGGGCGTGGTGGCCGACACGCCGGGATTCGGGGACGTGGGCCTGTGGTCCGTGCCGGCGGAGGAGATCGCGGCGTGCTTCCCCGAGCTCCGCGGCCCCGCCGGGGAGTGTCGCTTCCGGGGCTGCAGCCACCTGCACGAGCCGGGCTGCGGCGTGCGCGCGGCCCTCGGGCGGGGAGAGATCTCCGAGTCGCGCTACGAGAGCTACCGGACGCTGTGCGCCGAGGCGGAGCCGGGCTAGGCCGGTGAGGCGAAGCGGCTGGGCCGCCGGGGCGGCTGCCGCCGACGCGTTCCGGCCCCGGGCTACGCCCCGGATCCCTCGCCCGCCCGTCGCGGATCCGACGAGCGCAGTGGGGTGACACGGGGGGCTCCGGTGCGGGAATCGAGTTGAACGGAGACGGGCCATCCGTACACGCGCGCGAGCGTCTCCTCGTGCATGACGTCCGAGGGGCGGCCTTCGGCCGCGACCTCGCCGCCGGCGAGAAGGAGGATCCGATCCGCGAACTGGGCGGCCCGGTCGAGGCTGTGGGTGATCAGGAGGACGGTCATGCCCCGATCGGCCGAACCGCGCAGGAGCTCGAGAATCGCCATCTGGTGACGGACGTCCAGGCTCGCCGTGGGCTCGTCGAGCACGAGCGCGCGCGGCTCCTGCGCGAGCGCGCGGGCGATGCGGGCCCTCTGGAGCTCGCCGCCGGACAGCGTGGTGACGTCGCGGTCGCGAAGCCCGGTGAGGTCACAGACCTGCACGGCTCGCTCGATCGCAGCGCGGTCGCGGGCTCCCAGGGACGCCAGAGGGCCGAGGTGCGGATAGCGGCCCATCCCGACGAGCTCGGCGGTCGTGAGCGGAAAGGCGACCGATTCGCCCTGGGCGACCGCACCCACCGCGCGCGCGAGGGCCTTGCGGTCCCAGCGGGTCAGCGGCTTCCCGTCGATCAGCGCTTCGCCGCGGGCGGCAGGCGTGAGGCCGAGGAGGGCGCGCATCAGCGTCGACTTGCCCGAGCCGTTCGGTCCGAGCACGGCGTAGAAGGCTCCGCTCGCCACCGTCATCGTGACCCCGGACAGCGCCGCCCGCGCGGCGCCCGGATAGCGCACGACGAGGTCCCTCGTGTCGAGCCTCACGGGGCGGTCACGCTCCGCCGCAGGAGGACGAGGAAGAACGGCACGCCCACGAAGGCCGTGATCACCCCGATCGGGATCTCCGAGGGGGCGAGCGCGAGCCGTGCCAGGAGGTCGGCGAGCGTCAGGAACGCCGCGCCGGCGATGAAGGAGAGCGGGAGCAGCGTGCGGTGGTCCGAGCCGGCGACGAGCCGGATGGCGTGGGGCACGACGAGCCCCACGAACCCGATCACGCCGACGACGGCGACGCCCGAGGCGGTGATGAGCGCGGCGACCGCCAGGGCGAGCCGCTTCACCCCCTCGACGTCGGCGCCCAGGTAGTGTGCGGTCTCCTCGCCGATCGCCATGAGGTCGAGGGGCCGGCCCATCGTCAGGAGCAAGAGTGCCGCCGGGAGCGTGTAGGCGGCGGTCAGCACGACGCTGGCCCAGTCCGCGCCCGCCAGGCTTCCCATGATCCACAGGACCGCGCTCTGGACGGTGCGTGCCGGGGAGACGGAGAGCACGAAGGCGACGCAGGCCGAGAAGAAGGCCGCCACCACGACGCCGGCCAGGGGGAGGACGCGGACGTCCATCGCGCGACCGGTCGCGGTCGCCACCCGAAAGACGAGCGCGATCGCGAGGAGGGCGCCGGCGAAGGCCGCGAGCGGAAGCACCCAGGAACCCTCCGCGGCCAGGCCGAGAGCCAGGACGAGCACCGCCCCCACGGAGGCGCCTCCCGAGATCCCCAGGATGTACGGCTCGGCCAACGGGTTGCGCAGCAGCGCCTGGAAGGTGGCGCCGGCGATCGAGAGGCCCCCTCCCACCAGCACCGCGAGCAGGACGCGGGGGAGGCGGAGCCGGACCACGATGTCCGCCGTTGCCGGGTCCCCCCCGCCCGCGAGCGCAGCCAGCACGTCCCCGGTGGAGAGGGCAACGGTGCCGAAGCGGACGCCGAGCACGACGGACGCTGCCAGGAGGGCCGTGAGCGCCGCCCCGAGCGCCCAGCGGCTCACCGCAGTGGACGTCCGTGCATCAGCTCGGCGACCTCGCGAGCGGCCGCCACGACCCCCGGACCCGGGATCTCCAGGGCGTCCCCGATCGCGACCACCCTCGCGCCGGGCGTGAGACCGACGTCGAAGTCTCCCGGGGAGGAGACGAGCACCACGTCCACGTCACGGGTGCGCAGCTCCTCCGGGCTCACCGCGGCGTACAGCGTGCCCAGGTCGGAGAAGACGTTGTCGCCGCCGATGACGGACAGGACCTCGTCGATGTAGGTGCCGGGCCCGGCGACCCACGGTGGGGAACCGCCGAGCACGTACGCCACGCGCAGCCGGGAGAGGGCCGCCGCGGCCCGCTCGGTGTCCTCGAGCCCGCGACGGAGGGCGCGCTGGAGGGAATCGGCCGCCTGCGCGCGGCCGGTCGCGAGGCCGAGGACCCGGATCGTCTCGAAGATGTCGGCGAGCCGGTCGGGGCGGACGGTGAGCTGGGGAATGCCCAACGCGTCCAGACGCTGGCCGGTGCGGGGGTCCTGCTGGCCGGCGAAGCGCACGACGAGATCGGGCCGCAGCGACACGATGGCCTCGAGGCTGGGCTCGAGGCCCCCTCCGACCGAGGGGAGCGCGCCGGCCCACCCCCCGGCGTCGTAGTCGGTGCGGCCCACGAGGGCCTCGGCGGCGCCGATCGCTTCCAGGGTCTCCGTCGCGGAGGGCACCAGGGAGACGATGCGACGGGCGGGCCCGTGCGGGACGAGACGGCGTCCGGCCGCGTCCACGACGGAGGCCGAGTCGAGGGCGGCCGACGAGGCCCCGCCTCCGAGCTCGCCGTGGCCGCAGGCCGCCGGGAGCACGGACGCCCCGAGCGCCAGCCACGCGAGTGCGGCGGGCGGGGGCCGCCTCTTCATCAGCTGCCCGGATTGGAGCCCGATCCGCACGCGCCCTGGAAGGTGCGAACCCAGGCGCCGTTCCTCCGCCCCAAGCCTGCGAACCAGCGTCGATTCGATCCGAAGACGTCCAGGAGGATCTCCTCCGAGCCGTCGCCGTCCCAGTCGAGATGGTCGAAGTAGCGGGGCGCACCCTTCCCTTCGGTGTCGACGGCCCGGTACCAGGTGAAGACCTCGGCGTGCTCGCCGCCGGCCCGCTCGCCGACGACGAAGAGCGCGTAGGCTCCCTGGCCCGGTGGCGCCAAGGCGAGCGTGTCCTGCACCATGAAGGTGGCCGCGACATAGGGGCCCTCGGAGCCCGGCAAGTCGAAGGCCCGGATGTCCTTGCGCGCGTCGAGGACGCCCTGGCGCGGCCAGGTCGCACCGTACTCCGGGATCGCCTGCTGGGCGATCGCGAGGCTCGCGACCCGCTGGTCGTACACGTGGTCCAGCGGTTGATAGTCGCCGTAGTCGCGATCCGCCGCATCCGCCGCCGGAAGGGCGAGGAGGCGCTCCGCGGTGGCGGCTCCGGGGACGACCTCGACGATGCCCGACACCGTCGCCGGCGACCCGCAGAACTCGTCGGCGGCGCCCGCGCGATCGACGAAGAGCCGACCGATGCGCGCGCCCTCGGAGAAGAGGATCCACTCCGACCCGGGGGCGGTGAGGCGGCCGAGGCGCTCCCGGTCGCTCTCGAACGCCGCGTCGGGGAACGGACGGACGGAGTCGCCCTCCACCTCACCCACGAGGGTGAGCGTGGCTCGCGGTCCCTCGCGCCGACCGGCCATGAGGAGCGGACCGTACACGTTGCCGGGGTCCTGCTCGACCTCCTCGGTCTCCCGCGGGGGAGCTTCGGCGAGGATCGACGGCGGGGGCTGCACGGCGACCTCCACGCCGTCGAACTCCACGTTGTCGCAGCCCGCGGCGCCGATTATGATCAGCCCGGTCGTCAGTAAGTGGCGTCGCATCAAGCCCTTGGGTCGGTTCGCACCGTTCCTGCGATGCCGGCGCAGGTTTCGGGCCCGAAAGCTAGCGCAGCCCCCCCGGTGGGCAAGCGACGCTCGCGCCCCAGTCGGCCGACGCGCGGCCCGTCGGGCCCGGGATCACCGCACCAGGCGTCGTCTGGCGGGTATCGCTCTTGAACGACGAAGAGGGGATCGATGGACGAGCCTTCGACGCAGCCGTCCCTTCGGGAGGTGATGGCGACCTTCCCGACGGGCGTGACGATCGTCGCCGCCTGCGCCGAGTCGGGGCAACCCTACGGCATGACGGTCAACGCGTTCACGTCGGTGTCGCTGGACCCGCCGCTCATCCTGGTCTGCATCGGGCACTCGTCGACGTGGCACGACCGCCTCGTCTCGGCGTCGAGCTTCGCGGTGAGCATCCTCGCCGCCGACCAGGGCGATACCGCGCTGCGTTTCGCGAGCGAGCCCTCGGCCGGCCGCTTCGAGGCCGTCGAGTGGTCGCCGAGCCGCGCCGGCGACCCCGTCCTCGCCGGATGCGCGGGGTGGCTCGACTGTTCGGTGGTCGAGGTTCTGCGCGGGGGGGACCACTCGATCCTCCTCGGCGAGGTAGGCATGCTGGGTGCGAGCGACCGGCCCGCCCTCGTCTTCCATCGCGGCCGGCTCGGCGCCCTCCCGGAATGAGCCGGCGCCCCCATCTCCTGGCGTGGGCGCCGCCGTTCCTCGTCGGCGCCTCCGCGGCCATCGCCGCCGAGGTGGGCGTGAGCCTCCTCCTGTATACTGGTCCGGGCTTCGTGCGGTCGCTGACGGTGGTGCTCGCGGTCTCGGGCGCCGCGCTGGCCGGAGGGCTGTGGAGCGCGCCCGCACCCGGGCCCGACTTCACGGAGCGGCTGCGCCGCCGCTGGCTGCTCGCGCTCCTCGCCTTCCTGGCGGCCTCCGCGTACGGGGTCGCCTGGACGCTCGTGAGCGCGGTGGGGGAGGGGAGGTGGGGCCAGGGCCTCGGGCTGGCGATCCTCGCCGGGCTTCCCCTGTACGCCTCCGGCGCCGTGCTCGGCGGAATCGCGGGGGTCTCGCCGACGAGGCTACGCGGGGTGCGAACCGGCGCTGCCGCGGCGCTCGGCGCGGGCCTCGGGTTCGTCCTCACGGGCCTGCTCCTGCCCCGCACGCCGGTGCCGGCGACGCTGCTCGTGGCATGCCTCGTCCTGCTTTCGCTGGGAGGGATGATCTTCGGATTCGTCCTCGGCGAGGTGCTCGAGATCGACGTCCTCGGGGAGCGCGCGTCCAGGACCGGGCCGGTGCGTGTGGAGGACCGCTTCCTTACGGCGAAGGGGATCGCGGAGCGGGTGCTCCTGGAGGACCGCCACGAGCGCCGGCGTCAGGCGCTCGGCGAGGACGACGGGCTCTCCTGGGACGTGTCGGTGGCCCGCGCGCTCATGCCGGACGACGGCCGGCCCTGGTCCGTGCTGTGCGTCGGAGGCGGGGCCTCGCCGCTCGCCCGCCACGTGCTCGACGAGTACCCGGCCGGCAGCGTCGAGGTCTTGGAGCGCAATGGCGAGGTGGTGGCCCTCGGCCGGGAGTTCCTGGAGACGGGCCTCGAGGCCGGCACGTCCGGTCGGGTCACCGTACGGGTGGGGAATCTGGAGGACCTGGTCAAGGACGTGCGGGGGCTGTTCGACGTGGTCGTGGTCGACGCGCTCGCCCTGTCGGCTCTGGGCGGCGCGCCCGGGCTGTCGCGCGAAGCGCGTGGGCGGCTCGTGCAGGCCGTGTCGGGGTCGGGGGTCCTCGTCTGGGGCCCGCACCCGCCGGCTCCGGGGATGCCCGAGCTCGCCGAGGGCTGGCCGCGGGCCGTCTTCGACCGGGAGATCCACGGGGGCACGGAGCGGGTGAGCGTGCTGGGGTCGCGCGTGGGCGGCGGCGAGTCCGTCTCGGTGGAGGGGTTCGCGCTCCGCAACGGGGAGCCACCCGACACGTGATCCTCGCGCACCTCTCCGATCTGCACCTGGGCTTCCGGGCCTACGGACGGATCGAGCGCGGCGTGGACATGCGCGAGCGGGACGTTGCGGCCGCTTTCGAGCGGGCCGGCCAGGAGCTCGTGCGGATCCGGCCCGACGTGATCGTGGTGTCGGGCGACGTCTTCGACCGGCCAGATCCGCCGGCGAGCGCGGTCGTCACCCTCGCCCGGGGCCTGGAGCTCTTGCGGGCCGCGCTCCCGGAGACGCCCATCCTGATGGTCGCGGGGCCTCGCGATACCCCTCGACGTCCGGGCGATCCGGGAGCGCTGGCCGTGCTCGACACCTTCCCCAACGTGGAGGCGGCCACCGGGCTCACCCGCTCGATCCTGATCGAGCGCCTCGGCCTCCACGCCTGCCTGGTGCCCTATCGGGCGGTCACGCGGCATCCGCCCGCCGTGCCCGAGCCCGATCCCCGCATGCGCTGGAACGTCCTCGTGCTCCATGCGCAGGTGGGTGCGTCGGTCCGCCACGGGGTGCACGTCGACCCCTCGGAGTGGAGCTACGTCGCGCTCGGGGGAGAGCACCGCAGGCGGAAGGTCGACGAGCACGCGCGCTATCCGGGCTCCCTGGAGCGCGTGGCGCTCGATCCGTGGGATGAGGCCACGGACGACAAGGGCTTCCTCTCGATCGACCTCGAGCGGGGGCACATCCGCTTCCACGCGATCCGCGGCCGGCCCGTGGTCGCGCTCGCCCCGGTCAAGGTGGGCCCGGGGGACCCCGAGCGGGTGAAGAGGCGCGTCCGGGAGGTCATGGGGGAGGTGCCCGGCGGGATCACGGACAAGATCGTGCGCTTGCGGCTCCAGGGGGCGGTGCCCTCCGACCTCCTGGCGCTGCAGGGCGAGCAGCTCCGCGCCCTTCGCGCGGAGGCGCTCCACCTGACCGTCGAGGCGGGCCCGGATCTGCGCGTCCCGGCCGAGGCCTGGCTGCCGGTGGAGGCGCCCCTCAGCCTGCGCCGGGCGGTGCTGGCCGAGCTCGAGCGGGACGGGTCCTCCGGGGCCGCGACCGAGACCCTCGTGCTGCAGTGCGTGCCCGACGACTCCGGCGGGACGCCGTCACCCCACGGCGCGATCGACGCCCTCGACGGCGAGGTCCCGGGGCTGGGGCGGGTCAGCACCTCCATCCCCCCCGGGCTGACCGCGGTGCTGGGCGGCGGCGGTCGGGCGCGGCGGGCGGTGGCGGATCTCCTGGTGCGGGTCGGCGCGACGGGCCCGCCCGGGGCGGTTCACGCGCTGTGGGCCGGGGGCGACCTGGAGACCCTCGAGGGATCCGTGCGTGGGGCGGTCCATGCGGTAGCCGAGAGCCGGGGGCTCGGGCTCGTCGACGCCGCGCTGCAGCGGCTCGGCGCCTCTCTGGCGGCGCCTCAGCCCGAGGAGGTCGCGCACGAGGCGACCAGGCCCGCGCACGGCGCCGTGCGCGTGGATCCGGAGCAGGTCGCGGCCGAGTTCCGTACCGCGGAGCGGGAGCTGCGGGAAAACCGCGCCGACGTCGCGGAGGTCGACGGCGACCTGGAGGTCGCCACCATGGACTGGCTGCGAGAGCGACAGGACGCGGAGACGACGCTCCAGGCCTACCGTGACCGGGCGCGCGAGCTTCGTGCGCGGCTGCAGCGGATGGAGTCGGCCGGGCCCGAGGCCCCGTGTCCGACGTGCGGACGGGTCCTGGAGAGCCACTACGAGGAGGTGCTCGCCGAGCTCCGAGAGGAGTGGGAGTCGGTGGTCCAGGACGGCCGATGGTGGAGGAGCCGCTGGGAGCAGCTCGAGCTGAAGCCGCCGCACCTGCAGGTGCTGGAGGGACGCTCGCTCCGGTTGCACGCGGCGCTCGAGGCCGGGTCCGAGAGGGTGGAGCTCCTGCGCGCGCGCCTGCAGGAGCTCTCGGACTCCGGCGTCGCAAGCGACGCCGCCGAGCTCGGCGGGCCGGAGGAGCAGGTCGTCCGGGCGCTTCGGCGTGTCCGCACGGCGCGCCTGAGCCGCGCGACCGAGATGGCTCTCGACCGCGCCTCCCGCTTCGTCTCGAGGATCTCCGGGGGCCGCATCCTGGCGGTCACCTGGGCGGACGGGGTGGTCCAGCTCCAGGGAAGCGAGGGCATCCTGACACCGCTGTCCGAGGACGATCTCGCGGCCGGCAGGGTCGCGATCCGTCTCGCCGCGGCGTCGCTGGTCGCGGCGCGCGGCCGCGTGCTGGCGTCCCTGCCCGTGGAGCAGCCCTTCGACCGCCTCGACGAGGAGTCGCGCATCCGGACGCTCGTCCTCGCGAAGAAGCTGCTCCACGAGATTCCGCGGATCGTGCTCTTCACCCGCGGTGAGGCGGTGGACGCGCGGCCCGAGCTCTTCGATTACGTGCTCGAGGTCCGCGACGAGGGCGCCGCGGCAGGGCCCGTGCTCCGCCCCGCGCCGGCAGGACCCGGCCGGGTCGTCGTGAAGCCTGCGGTGCGCCGGGAGGCCTCCCGCCTCACGAGCCGCTGAGCCGCGCCATCGGAGGGGGGCGGGGGGCTCCTCTGGAACCATTCACCGCGCCCCGTCGTCCTATGATATTGAGGATGGTGACGTGAAGGGGGGCTGCGACGGGTCTGGATTCGAGAGTCCGAGATGATCAGCTACCTGCTTCCTGCCCTGGTCGCGACGATCCTGGGAGGCGTCGGATTCCGGCTCTGGTACCGGAATTGGCGTCGGCGCCGCATCGCGGCGCGCCGCCGGGTCGAGGCGCCCAACTCCCACTACTCCTCGCGGAGCGTGCGCAACCAGGTCGACCGGGAGCGCTGGGGCGGGATCGACGTGTCGAGCCTGCATCCGCTGAATCGGGACGAGGTGCTTCGCCTCCTCGAGCTCGCCGACGCCGAGGGCGTCAGGGCGCTGTCGGGCAGGGACCGGCTCTTCCTCGACAACATGACGCTGCCGAGGATGGGGGTCTGACGCGCCCGAGGCTCAGGGGAGCGCCGCGGTCGCCAGGATCTCGAGGAGGTATCCGTCGCGGAAGGCGCCGACGGGCACGATCGCCCGTGCCGGGCGATGCTCGCCCAGGACCTGGGCACACGCCTCGTTGACCTCCGACCAGAGCGCGATGTCGCTCACGTAGATCGTCATCTGCAGCACGTGACCCAGCCCGGAGCCCGCAGCCTCGAGGATGGCCCCCAGGTTGTGGAGCGCCTGGCGCGTCTGGGCTCCCGCTCCGCTCGGAGGCCCACCGCTCCCGGCAGCGTCCTTTCCGAGCTGACCGGCGACGTACACCACTCCACCGCACACGATCGCCTGGCTGTAGTGGCCGGCGGGCTCGGGCGCGCTCGGCGTCGAGATCTTCTTCATGTTCGTACGACCTCCTTCGGTTCTGTCGTTCTCGTTCACGGCCCTTCGAACCGGGCGGCCTCGGACCGGAGGGTCGTGCGTGCGCGCCATCGGAAACGGGCCGCCCAGCGGTTCGGTGCTCCCTCGAGGGCGTCGGCGACCAGAGGCCCCAGCAGCGGCGCGAACTTGAACGCGTGCCCGCTGCCGCCCGCGGCGACGACCAGCCCCTCGCGCGCGGGATCCCGATCGATCCAGAGGTCACCGTCGAAGCTGTCGCAGTACAGGCAGACGCGTCGCCCGACCACGGGGGCCGAGGCGAGCCCGGGAATCGCCTCCGCCAGGAAGGCCCGGGTCCGGGCGACGTGGTCATCCCCGACCTCCCCCGGATCGCGCGGATCGAGCCTTCGCCCCGCGCCGTGATGGGCGACCTTCACCCGCCCGTCGGCGAGCGCGGGAAAGCCGTACCAGCCGCTGCCGGCGATGTCCGCGGCGAAGGGGAGGAAGGCAGGTACGCGGTACGGGTCCGGGTCGGGTGGAGCGAAGTGGAGCACGGGCTGGGCCGTCGCCCACAGCACGTCGTGGAGCCACGGCACGAGCACGGGCGTCCAGGCGCCGGCGCAGAGCACCACGTGGCCGGCGTCGATGCGCTCGCCGCCGGGGAGCGTGACGCCCGAGACCGCAGATCCACGCTCGAGGAGACCGGCGACCGTCCCCGCGACCATGCGGACGCCTTCCCGCTCGCACAGGTGGGCGAGGTGGCCTACGACGGCTCCGCTCTCCGCCCATCCCCCGCGGGCGCTGAGGTAGCCGTCCGGGTAGCGCGCGCCGCTCCACGCCGGCCATCGCCGCGACAGATCCTCTCCGCCGGTGCGCTGCGGCTCGTAGCCGCGCGCGCGCAGGACCCGCCAGCTCTCGTGCTCGAAGCCTCCCGGAGCCATGGGGCCGCCCGCGAGGACGAGGAAGCCCGTCTCGTGATACAGCGGCCTCGGCCACGTCCTGTTCCACCGGTCCCAACCCTCGAGCGCGGCCTCGGCGAGCTCGTGGTAGAAGACGTCCTCTCCGTAGTCCATGCGGACCATCTTGCTCACGTCCGTGGACGAAGCCGAGGGATGAGGCACGGGGCCGGGATCGATCAGCGTCACCCCTCGCCCGCGGCGCCGCAGCTCCAGGGCCGCGGCCGTCCCGAATACGCCGGCTCCCACGACGACGACATCGTGTGCGTGTGCGTTCAAGAGGGGCCAGGGGATATGATGGACGGGGCGCCACCGCGCCGGAGTCCGCTACTCTGCAGCCATCCCGACGACCATGCAAATCAGGATCCTGTCCGCCGCCGACGTGCGCGCGTCGATCGACATGCCGGCGGCCATCGAGGTCATGAGGACCGCCTTCAGCGCCCTCGCGGAGGGAAGCGCGACGGCTCCGCTTCGAACCGCCGTGGAGACCCGCCACGGTGTGAGCCTCTTCATGCCCGCCCACCTCGCGGGCTCGGAGTCGATGGGCGCGAAGGTCGTGTCGGTCAACCCCGAGAACGCGGAGCGTGGGCTGCCGGTCATCCACGCCGTCGTGCTGGTGGTCGATCCGGTCACCGGCCGCACGCTCGCGCTGATGGACGGAACCTGGCTCACCGCGCTGCGGACCGGGGCGGTCGGCGGGTTGGCCGCGGATCTTCTGGCCCAGGCGGA
>JBFFWJ010000054.1:0-11619 GCA_041570315.1 Longimicrobiales bacterium
ACCGCGACCTCGGTGGGGTCCTGGCTGGTCACCTCCACCACGACGGGCGACGCGGGCTCGGTCTCGAGCTCGACGGTGAAGTCGTCGAAGAGCGGGCCGCCCTCTTCGACGATCGTCCCGTTGATGACCGTGACCAGGAGCCCGGCCGACGAGTCGTTGTCGGTCGTGGTGACGTTGACCGTCTGGTCGGGCAGGGGATCGTACGCGTCGTCGGACGCCGCGTCGACCACGGAGATCCGCACCAGGGTGAACTGGTCCCCGTCGTTGTCGATGTCGTCGACCCCCGTCACCGTCACCGTTCGGGGAAGGTTCCAGTTCGCGGCCGTGAAGGTGAGGCTCGACGGGGCGACGCTGACCTCGGTCTCGTCCAGGCTGACCACGTCGAAGCGGACGGAGTCGACCGGCTGGGACTCGAGGACGACCGTGAACGAGTCGGTCGACGCCAGCTCGGTCACGAGCGTCCCCCCCGCCGTCTCCTCGATCGTGAAGCCCGCGTCGTCGTCGTCCACCGTGGTGACCAGGACGGTGTCGTCGGGGAGGTCGGCGAAGGCGGGGTCGGACAGGGGCCCGTTGACCGACACCACCACCGCGGTGACCTGGTCCCCGTCGTCGACGAGGTCGTCCTGGCCGGTCACGGTCACGGTCCGGGGAACGAGCCAGTTGCCCGGGTTGAAGGTCAGCGACGGCGGGCTGACCGTGGCTTCGCCCCCGTCCGCGCTGGTGATGCTGAGCACGACGACCTCCCCCGCGCTCGGCTCCGAATCCAGCACGACCTCGAAGGTGTCGGTGGTCCCGGACTCCTCGACGCGCGTGTTGTCGGTCTCGGTGACCGTGAACCCGGGCGTGTCGTCGTCGAGCGTCGTGACCGTGACCACGACGTCCGGGACGGCGTCGAAGCCGTCGTCCGACCTGGCGTCGTCTACGGCGAGCGTCACGGCGGAGAGCTGGTCACCGTCGAGGAGGTCGTCGTCCACGCCGGTCAGCGTCACGAGCTGGGGCGTGCTCCAGTCATCCGTCGTGAAGGTGAGCTCGGTCGGCGTGACCGCGACCTCGCCGGGGTCGGCGACCGTCAGCGAGATGACCACGTCCGAGACCGGTTGCGCGTCCAGCGTCACCGTGAGGCTGTCCAGCGTGCCGAGCTCGTTGACCAGCGAGCTCCCGTTCGACTCCGAGACCGAGAGCCCCGCGACGTCGTCGTCGACGGTCGTGACGAGGACCGTGTCCGGCGCCACGCCGTCGAACACGTCGTCGGAGGCGTCCGGGTCCACCGAGATCGTGAGGGCCGTGGTCACGTCGCCGTCGAGGAGGTCGTCGTCGACGCCGGTGACCGTCACGGTCTGGGGGACGTTCCAGGTGGCGGGGTCGAAGGTGAGCGCGGCCGGGCTGACCGTCGCCTCCCCGGTGTCGTCGGACAGGACCTGCAGCACGACGGCGGAGAGCGGCTCCACGTCGAGCACGACCGCCACCTCGTCGACCGAGCCCGCCTCGTCGACCGAGGTGCCCCCGTCGCTCTCCGAGACCGAGAACGCGGGCACGTCGTCGTCGAGCACCGTGGCCGCCACGGTCTTGTCGGGGATCGGCGCGAAGGTCTCGTCGGACAGCGAATCGGCGACCGCGACGACGATCGCGGTCGCTCGGTCCCCGTCCGCGACCAGCTCGTCCCGTCCGGTGACGGTCACCGCCTGGGGACGATCCCAGTCGGCCGGGGTGAAGGTCAGCCGGGAGGGTGAGGCCGAGACCTCCGTGGTGTCCGAGCTGGTCACGTCCAGGACGACGTCGGAGGACGGGGCCGCGTCCAGGACGACCGAGAACGCGTCGGTGCTCCCGGCCTCCGTGACGGAGGTGCTTCCGTCGGTCTCGGTGACCGTGAAATCCATGAGGGAGAGCCGGATCGCGACCACGACCGGGCTGTTCTCGTCGTCGGGCGAGGACACCGAGATGGTCGCGTCGTACACGCCGACGGGCAGCGTCGCCGTCTGGGGCGCGAGCGTGAGCGTCGTGGGGGCCTCGGGCGCGGCGAGCGCCGGCGTCAGCCATTGCTCTTCGGTCTGGCCCGGGGCGTAGTCCACCTGGACCTCGAGCCCTCCGACCGTCCCGCCCCCGCCGTTGCGCACCTGGACGATCCGGGCCGCCGGAGACTGCGCGCCGGCTGCTCCCAGGAAGACGAGGGTGTCGCCCGCCGCCAGCACCGTCGAGTCCACGCGGAGCTCGATCGACGGCGTGGCGAGCACGGCGACGGTGGCGGTTCCGGAGAGGCCTCGGAAGGTGGCGCGGACGATCGCCGAGCCCGGGCGGTGCGCTCGGCTCCGGCCGTCGGCCTCCACGGAGAGGATCTCGGGCGACTCGCTCTCCCACAGCACGTTGGCTCCGGTCAGCGTCCGCCCGCTCACGTCCTCCACCACGGCTCGGAACCTGAGGGTGTCTCCCGCGAGGACGCTCGCGTTGCCCGGCTGCACGGTGACGGCGCGGATCTGGACGGAGACGACGCTCACGTCCGTGCACGCGTGGAGCCCGAGCACGCCGAGCAGCGCGCACGCGGGCGCCCAGGACCTCCGCTTCCGGAGAGGGCCGCGCGTGCCTCGCGCGGGCCGAACGGGGAGCGGGGCCGGGCGGGTCAGCGGAAGGACACCCCGAGCAGGCTGAGGTCCACCCGCTCACCCCGGGCCCGCACCGAGGGGGGGCGGAGCCGCCACCCCGATGCCACGGGCTGTCCGACGAGCGCGTCCGCCTCGGCGCGCCGACGCCGAGCCTTCACCAGGGCTTCGACGGCGCCGACGAGCGTTACCGCGGCCGCGAGCCCCAAGCCAGGGGCGAGCAGCGGTCGCTCGGTTACCTCCTCGATGATCTCGCCCTGCGGGCAGGGGGCGCCGGGCGCCACGTCGTTCAGGCAGACGACCTTGATGTCCTTGACCAGGAAGGCCGCCGCGGCGGCCCCGACGGCAGCGGCCAGCACGACGGTCCCGCTCAGCGGCCTTCGCGTGTAGTAGTGCCCCATGCCGGGCACGAGGCCGAGCGCGAACGCTCCGCCCGGGCTCGGGGCGCCGGCGGCCGTGCCCTCGAGCACCCCGATCCGCGCCGAGACGCGCAGGAACATCGGGTCCACGTCCTCCGGCACCAGCTCGAGGTAGCGCCGGTAGTCCGCGAGGCTCTCCTGGATCCGCCCCAGGTACTCCCAGATCACGGCGCGGTTGTAGATCGGCGCCCCCCAGCCCGGCGCCTCGTCCACCGCCACCGTGAACGCCGATACGGCGTCGTCGAACAGGGCCGAGTCCGCGTAGGCGAGTCCCGACACGAACGCCTCCCGCGCGACCGGCGGGATGCGCTCGCGCACCAGCTCGTAGAGCCGGTCGATGCGGTCTCCCGCGTCGTCGATCCTGTCGTTCGGGCCGGCGATCGCGATGGCCCGACAGTACTCGGCCATCGCGGGCTGGAGCTGGTCGATGTCCTCCAGGGCGCGGGCGTGCCGGTACGCGAGGTCCGCCGACGCGGGATTCGACTCGGCGGCGCGCGCCAGCAGCGTCTGGGCCCGCTCGAAGTCTCCGAGGATCGTCGACTGATCCGCCTCGGACGCGAGCTGGTTGGCCTGCGCCCGCTCGTCCGCTTCAGGGGTCCGGGAGGGGAACGGAACCGGCGCGCACACGTAGGGCCCGTCGCCCGGGTAGTCGCGCTCGAGCGGGAGATCCAGCTCCTGTTCCTGCCCGGCCAGCGCCACGGGGACGCTCAGCGCGGCCGCGAGCAGCGTCGACCGGAGGAGGCTGGGGGACCCGTCCAGGGCGATGCGAGAGGGCATGCTTCCCGGGGAAAAAAGACCGGTTCCACGCGATCGCGCGGGACCGGGCAAGGCGTGACGACGTCGAGTACAACGTTCGAGCGCCGCCGGTCCGATGTCAAGCGAAGCCCGACCGGCGCGCCGGCGCCGGAAATGCCTTTCAACAGAAGAGTTAGCCTCCGAGATCCGTCTCGCGAGAGGGCGCGGGCGGAACGAACGGCCGCGCGTTGCGTAGAGGGGCGGGTCTGCACGGCCCGTGCAGGCGCGTTTCGCTCGGCCGCGGCCCGCGGCCCTCGACGTGGACCTCTGGGAGGATTCGATCGGACCGTGCGCTCCAAGTACCTCATCTTCGGCCTGACCTTTCCCGTCGTCATGGCGCTCGACATCTCGACGAAGCGCTGGGCCCTGGACGCGCTGGCTCCGACCCCCGGCGAGCTCTTCGGCGGCCTGGTTCCGCTGACGCTGGCCTTCAACAAGGGTGCGGCGTTCGGCGTCCGACTGGGGGAGGACTCCCGCTGGTTCTTCGTGCCGGTCACGATCGTCGCGCTCGTGCTGCTCGCCGTTCTCCTCCGCCAGGCGGTGGAGCGGGACTATCTGCGCATCGGAGCGATCTCGCTCGTGGTGTCCGGGGCCGTCGGGAACCTGTACGATCGTGTCCGTTGGGACCGCGGCGTCGTCGACTTCCTGGGGCCCATCGACCTCGGCCTCTGGGACTTTCCGATCTTCAACGTCGCCGACATCGCGATCACCTGCGGCGCCGTGCTGCTCGCGATCTCCTTCGGGCTCGAGGAGCAGGTGGAGCGCCGGGCGGCGGCCGCCGTCGGCGATGGCGCGGCCCAAAGCGCCGACGTCCCGAGCGAGGCGCCGGCCGTGAGCGAGGAGCCCTCGTCCTCCTGACGCGGGTCGGCGCTCAAGAGGAGGGTCCGGGAAAGAAGAGGAGGTAGTCGATACGGCGGCCGGTCATGTGCGTCACCCTGAGGCGGCCCGACTCGATCTCGACCTCGTCACCCACCTCCGGGATCCGGTTCAGGCGCCCGAACACGAAGCCGGCGACGGTGTCGAAGCCCTCCTCCTCGTCCTCCGCCGGCTGGAAGTCCAGCCGGGCCGAGGCGTCGCGCAGCGACGTCCCCCCCCACACCCGGATGCGACCCCCGTACAGGGTCTGAAAGGAAACCGGCTCGTCGGCCTCGTGCTCGTCCTGGATCTCGCCGATGATCTCCTCGATGAGGTCCTCGAGCGTGACCAGCCCGGCGGTCCCACCGAACTCGTCGACCACGATGGCCATCTTGAGCCGTTGCGCCCGCATCTCGGGGATGAGGTCCTCCACGCGCTTCGAGGACGGCGCGAAGGAGACCGGCCGCACCACGTCGGCGAGCTTCGTGGCGCCGTCGCGCTCCGCCCGCCACACGTCGCGCCCGAGAGCCACGCCGACGATCCGGTCGAGGCTGTCCTCGAACACCGGCAGGCGCAGGTGTCCCGTCTCCAGCATGACCTCCCGCGCCTCCTCGAGCGTCGCCGTGGCCGGAATGCCGACCACGTCGGTGCGCGGGGTCATCACCTCGCCGACGGACACCTCGTCGAGCCGGATCACGCTGCTCACCACCCTCCACTCGTCCTCGTCCAGGGCCCCCTCGCGCCGTCCGATCTCGGCGAGCACCTCGAGCTCCGCCCGGCTGATCGTGGGTCGCTCCCGGCTGGGCGTGATGAGCCTGGCCAGGACGCCGAGCGGGATCAGGATCGGCTTCATCACGACGACGAGCATGCGGATCACGTACGCCGACGGCTTCGCCAGGGCCTTCCAGTACGTGGCCCCGAGCGTCTTCGGCACGATCTCGGAGAAGACGAGCACGGAGAAGGTCAGGATCGCCGAGAAGCCCGCGACCCAGGGACTGCCGAACGTCCGCCCGGCGACCGCGCCGCCGAGGGCCGCTCCCATGGTGTTCGCGATCGTGTTCAGCGTGAGGATCGCGGCGATGGGCTCGTCGACGTTCCGCTGGGCCTGCTCGAGCCAGTGACCCGCCCATTCGTCCTCGTTCTTGAGGATCGCGATGTGGGAGTGGGTGACCGAGAGGAAGGTGGCCTCCAGGATCGAGCACATGAACGACGTGCCGAGCGTGGCGGCGAGGATCCACAACAGGGTTGCCATTGTGGCACAACGTACAGCCGTGCGAACGTGGTGTGCCACGATCCCGACCCGCGACGCGAGCGCTCATGACGCCAGGCCGAGCCGGGCCGCCCCCGCCGCTTCGTCTCGAGAGCCGTCTCGATCCGGAGATCTTCCAGCTTCCGGTCGAGAAGATGCGCTCCGGCTACTACTCGGATAAGTACTTCGTGCGGGCGCGGGAGGTGCTCGCCCACCACGGTAGGGATCCCGTGGTGACGATGCAGGTCTTCCAGAAGAACGAGGCCTTCGTCGCGGGCACGGACGAGGCGATCGCGATCCTGAAGCTGTGCCTCACGGAGGGCTACGACTTCGGTGACCTCGAGGTCCGGGCGCTGCGCGACGGGGACCACGCCGATCCATGGGAGACGGTGATGCTCGTCGAAGGGCCGTACCGAGCCTTCGCGCACCTGGAGACCCTGTACGTCGGGGTCCTGTCGAGGCGCACGCGGATCGCCTCGAACACCCGGGCCGTGGTGGAGGCCGCGTGGCCGCGTCCCGTGATGTTCTTTCCCGCGCGCCACGACCATTGGATGGTTCAGACCGGAGACGGGTGGGCGGCCCACGTCGCGGGCGCGATCGGAGTGTCGACCGACGCCCAGGCCTCCTGGTGGGGCTCGGAGGGGGTGGGCACGGTGCCGCACGCGCTGATCGCGGCATTCGGCGGCGACACGGTCGCGGCCACGAGGGCCTTCGCCGAGGCGATGCCGGACAGCGTGCGGGTGATCTCGCTGGTCGACTTCGACAACGACTGCGTCGGGACGTCGCTGGCGGTCGCGCGCGCGCTGGGCGCTCGGCTCTGGGGGGTGCGGCTGGATACCTCGGAGGCGCTGGTCGACCGCTCGCTGGGCGGGGAGATGGGCGACTTCGACCCGCGGGGCGTGAACCCGCGCCTCGTCGAGCGGGTGAGGCGGGCCCTCGACGAGCAGGGCTTTCATCGCGTCAAGATCGTCGCCTCGGGGGGCTTCTCGGTCGACAAGATCCGGGCCTTCGAGGCGGCGGGCGTGCCGGTCGACTCCTACGGCGTCGGATCCGCGCTCATGCGCGGGGCGTACGACTACACGGCCGACGTGGTCGCGATGGGCGGCGAGCCCGTCGCCAAGGTCGGCCGCTGGTACCGCGACAACCCCAGACTGGAACGGGTGACATGAGCGGGACGCGGGTGGGGTGGGTCGTCGACGCCCAGGTCGACTTCATGGATCCCCGGGGCCGGCTGTACATCAAGGACCTCGAGAGCGCCGAGGATCCGGGGGCGGTCCGGATCGTCGAGACCTTGCGCTCGGCGCTCGCGTGGATGCGGGAGCACTGCGCGGTGGTCGTGTTCACCGGTGACTGGCACGGGCTCGAGGACGAGGAGATCGACGCGGACGCCCCGAACCCGGCCGAGGGAACGTTTCCGCCCCACTGCATGGGGCGTTCCAGCGATCCGGAGGAGCGTGCGGGCGCGGAGATCATCCCGGAGATCCGTCCCGAGGACCCGGTCGTCCTCTCCCTCGGAGCCGACGAGGAAACCGCCAGGGCGGTGGCGCGCCGGGCGGTCACGGAGGCCCGCCCCGTCTTCATCCGCAAGAACCGCTTCGACGTCTTCGCGGGGAATCCGGCCGCGGAGGCCTTCGTCGAAGCGCTGGGCGCAGAGCTTGGCGGGGCCCCCGAGTTCGTCGTCGTCGGCGTGGCGCGCGACGTGTGCGTCACGCAGGCCGTCGACGGCCTGCAGGCCCGCGGCCACGCGGTGACGGCCCTTCGTGACGCGACCTGGGGCCTGGGACTCGAGCCGGAGGAGGCCACGCTGGCGCGGTGGGCCCGGCGGGGGCGGGTGACGACGCTCGCGGAGCTCGCGGGGGGCTGACCCTCGCGCTGCGGAGGCTCTCGCCCCCCCACGGCCGTCGGCCTGTCTGACCGCCCGCGGGCTTGGTATTGTTCGGGTCGCCGTGCCTCCCTGGACTTCGAAGATGGTGGCGGCCCATGAACTCGCGAATCGTTCTCACGCTCTGCGCCGCCTCCGTGGGCGCGGGCTGCGCCGGCGCCGCGGCGGGGCCCGGGGCCGCTCCGTCAGAGGCCGGACCCGCCGCCCGCGCGGCCTACTTCGTGTACGTGGGCGCCGAGTCGGCGGACCTCATCCACAGGGTCCGTCTGGACGCCGATGGGGTCGCCGTCGACCGGACCACCCCCGTGGGGGAGACGGCGGTCGAGAACGAGGGGCCGCACGGCCTGAACGTCTCGCCCGACGGCCGCCACCTGTACATGACGACCGCCCACGGCGTGCCCGACGGCAAGCTCTGGAAGTTCCACGCCGGCCCCGACACGCTGGTGGCCGCGCCGATCCTGCTGGGCAACTTCCCGGCCACGCTGGACCTGACGCCCGACGGGCTGTACGCCTTCGTGGCGAACTTCAACCTGCACGGTGAGCACGTCCCGTCGACGGTCTCGGTCGTCTACACGCCGGACCTGGTCGAGGTGGACCAGATCGCGACGTGCACCATGCCGCACGGCCTGCGGATGGCGCCGGACGGGGTCTTCGTCTACACCCTCTGCATGATGGACGACCAGCTCGTCGAGATCGACACGCGCTCGTTCGAGGTGTCCAGGCGCTTCTCGGTCGCCCGCGGCCACGAAGGGCCCATCCACGGCTACGAGGTCCCGGAGATCGTGACGGGCCCCAACGGCGTCTCCCGCCCGATCGACGCGACGGGCTCGGTGCGCACCCCCTCGCCGCCGACCTGCTCGCCGACGTGGGTCCAGCCCTCGCCGGACGGCGCGAGCGTCTTCGTGGCGTGCAACGCCTCGGACGAGATCCTGGTGATCGACCGGGAGGGCTGGGCGCTGCGGCGCAGGTTCCCGGCGGGGCGCGCGCCGTACAACCTCGGGATCACCCCGGACGGCCGCATCCTCGTCGCCTCCCTCAAGGGCGCGGGGCAGGTCCAGTTCTTCGACGCGGCCACCGGAGAGAGCAGGGCGACCGTGCCTTCCACGACCACGGTGACGCACGGCGTGGCGCTGACCCCCGACTCGCGCTACGCCTTCGTCAGCGTCGAGGGCAAGGGCGCCGAGCCCGGCAAGGTCGACGTCTACGATCTGCGGAGCTTCGAGCTCGTCGGGTCCGTCGGCGTGGGGCAGCAGGCCGGAGGCATCGTCTTCTGGAGGATGGAGCCCCCGGGCCGTTAGCTTTCGCTTCCTGCCGGGACGTCCCCGCCGCGTCGGGCCGCAACCACAGCGCCCCGCCGCCGGGGCGACGACAGCGCGGGGCCCGCGCCCCGCGACGCACCTCCCCTCGAGTGGAGCGGACCACCGTGCTTCGCAATCGCTTCCTCCGGCCCGCCGTCGCGACGGCCCTGGCCGGCGTTCTCGCCTCGCCCGCGGCGGCCCAGGACCGCGTCACGAGCCCCGAAGAGCAGTTCGGCCACGAGATCGGCGCGGACTACATGCTCTTCAACTACGAGGCCCTGCACGAGTACTTCATCAGGCTCGCCGGAGAGTCCGACCGGATGGTCCTGGATACGATCGGCTTCACCGAGGAAGGCCGGCCGCACATCCAGGCGATCATCACGTCCCCGGAGAATCACGCTCGGCTCGACCGCTACCGCGAGATCGCGCGCCGCCTCGCCAAGGCGGAGGGCGTGACCGAGGACGAGGCCCGGGAGCTCGCTCGGGAGGGCAAGGCGGTCGTATGGATCGACGGCGGCCTGCACGCGACGGAGGTCCTCGGAGCCGCGCAGCTCACCGAGATGGTCTACCGGCTCAACGAGAGCACAGACGCCGAGACGCTGCGCATCCTCGATGACGTCATCATCCTCGCGACGCACGCGAATCCGGACGGCATGACGCTCGTCTCCGACTGGTACATGCGCATCGAGGAGCCGACCGAGCGCTCGACCGCCGGCGTGCCCGTCCTCTACAACAAGTACGCGGGCCACGACAACAACCGCGACTTCTACATGGCCGCGCTCGCGGAGACGCAGAACATGAACCGCTCGATGTACCGTGAGTGGTTCCCGCAGATCGTGTACAACCACCACCAGACCGGGCCGGCCGGGACCGTGATGTTCGCGCCGCCCTTCCGGGATCCTCCCAACCACTACCTCGATCCGCTCATGATCACCTCGATCGACCGGGTCGGGTCGGCCATGCACCAGCGCTTCGTGGCCGAGGGCAAGGGCGGCACCACCATGCGCGGCGGCGCGAGCTACTCGACGTGGTGGAACGGGGGCCTGCGCACGACCCCGTACTTCCACAACATGATCGGGCTTCTCACGGAGACGATCGGGAACCCGACACCGGTCACGATCCCGTTCGTCCCGCGCACCCAGCTCCCCTCCGCCGACCATCCGCTGCCGGTCGAGCCGGGGGTATGGCATTTCCGGCAATCCGTGGAGTACTCCCAGACCGCGAACTGGGCCGTGCTCGACTACGCCTCGCGGAACCGTGACCACCTCCTGTTCAACATCTGGCGGATGGGGATGAGCTCGATCGAGCGGGGCGGCACCGATTCGTGGACGACGCTTCCCTTCGAGATCGATGCGGCGGCCGAGGAGATCGGGCGCGGGACGCGGGAGGACTGGGAGCGCGTCCTGCGCGATCCCGCCGACCGGGACCCGCGTGGCTTCATCCTGCCCTCGGACCAGCGGGACTTCCCGACCGCGACCAAGTTCGTGAACACGCTGCTCTACAACGGCGTGGACGTGCACCGCGCGAGCGCCGACTTCACCGTGTCGGGGACGAGCTATCCCGCGGGCTCGTACGTCGTGAAGGCCGCTCAGGCCTTCCGGCCCCACGTCCTCGACATGTTCGAGAAGCAGCAGCACCCGAACGACTTCGCCTACCCGGGCGCGCCGCCGACCGCGCCCTACGACAACACGGGGTGGACGCTCGCCTGGCAGATGGGCGTCGAGTTCGACCGCATCCTCGATGGGTTCGACGGGCCGTTCGAGCTCGTCGAGGACGTCATCGCGACCCCGCCTCGGGGCGCGGTCGCGGGGGCGCCGGACGCGCGCGGCTACGTCGTGGACCACATCAACGACGCCTTCACGGCCGTGAACCGCGTGCTGGCCTCAGGTGGCGCGGCGTATTGGTATCTGGACGAGCTCCGGGTGGAGGGCCGCTCCTTCGAGGAGGGTGCGTTCTTCCTCGAGACCGACCGCGCGACGGTCGAGCGCCTGGCCGAGGAGAAGGGGCTCCACTTCGTGGGGGTCTCGCGCCGGCCTGCGGGCCGGGCGATGGAGCTCGAGCCCGTGAAGATCGGGCTTTGGGACCGGTACGGAGGCTCGATGCCGTCGGGCTGGACCCGGATGATCCTCGAGGACTTCGAGTTCGACTTCGACGTTCTCTACCCGCCGGATCTCGACAACGCCGACCTCTCGGAGTACGACGTGCTCGTCTTCGAGGACGGCGCGATCCCGGCCGGCGAGTACGGTGCCGGGTTCGACGACTTCCGCCGCGGCGACCCCCTCGACCCGCAGACGATTCCCGAGGAGTACCGCCGCCGCATGGGGAGCGTGAGTCTCGACGGCACGGTCCCGCGCATCCTGGACTACGTACGCGACGGAGGCGCCGCGATCGCGATCGGTTCGTCGGCGAGCCTGGCGTACCACGCCGAGCTCCCGGTGGAGAACCACCTCGTCGAGAACGGTCGTCCGTTCGCACGTGAGGACTATTACACGCCGGGATCGGTCCTCGACATGAAGGTGGAGCACGT
>JBFFWJ010000055.1:0-11537 GCA_041570315.1 Longimicrobiales bacterium
GTCAGCTCCTCGACCTCCCGAAGGCGCCCGGCGACGCGATCCAGCTCGCGTCTGTGCTCACGCAGCGTGGCCAGCGCCCGGTCGTAACAGCGACCGACCAGCTCCTCGACCGCCTGGTCGACGCGACGGGCCGTGTCCTCGGAGTACGGGCGGTGCGGGATGGGGCTCTCGCCCAGGTACGCGTCACGGGGACGCTCGGCGACGGCCGGGCCGAGCGCATCGCTCATGCCCCACTCCAGCACCATGCTGCGCACGAGGGAGACCGCCTGGTGCAGGTCGTCCTGCGCCCCGCTCGTGAGGGTGTCGAAGACGAGCTCCTCGGCCGCTCGCCCCCCGAGCATGACCGTGATCCTGTCCAAGAGGTACGCCCGCTCGTAGATGTAGCGCTCCCGCTCGGGCAGCTGCTGCGTCACCCCCATCGCCCGTCCACGAGGCACGATCGTGACCTTGTGAAGGGGATCGGTGTGCGGCAACACGGCGGCCAGCACGGCATGCCCCGCTTCGTGGACGGAGAGGAGTCGAACCTCCCGATCCGTCAGGGCGAGCCCTTCCCGCTCGAGGCCCATGAGGACACGGTCTCGGGCGTCATCCACGTCGACTCCCGTGATCCGCGCTCGGCGGCCTCGCGCCGCGAGAAGCGCGGCTTCGTTCAGCAGGTTCTTCAGGTCCGCGCCCGAAAAGCCGGGCGTGCCGCGAGCGACGGCGACGAGATCGACGTCGGGCTCGAGCGGCATGCGCCGCGCGTGGAGCCGCAGGATCTCGAGGCGGTCTTCCTGCGTGGGGAGCTCGACCGCGATCCGCCGGTCGAAGCGGCCCGGCCGGAGGAGGGCGGGATCGAGGATGTCGGGGCGATTCGTCGCCGCCATCACGATCACGCTGGCGGCCGGCTCGAACCCGCTCATCTCCGAGAGCAGCTGGTTGAGGGTGCGCTCGCGCTCGTCGGCCCCTCCGACCCACACGCCCGCCCCCCTCCGGCCTCCGATCGCGTCGAGCTCGTCGATGAAGATGATGCTCGGAGCCGCGGCCTTGGCGCCCTGGAAGAGGTCCCGCACCCGCTTCGGGCCCACGCCCACGAACATCTCCATGAAGTCCGATCCGGTGATGCTGAAGAACGGCACGTCCGCCTCGCCGGCGACCGCGCGTGCGAGCAGCGTCTTTCCGGTCCCGGGCGGGCCGACGAGGAGGACACCCTTGGGGATCTCGGCGCCGAGCCTCAGAAAGCGCTCGGGCGCCTTCAGGAACTCGATGATCTCCCCGAGCTCCTGCTTCGCGCCCCGGGCGCCCGCCACGTCCTCGAAGGTCGTGCTCTCCTTGCCGCGCTGATAGAGCCTGGCGCCGCTCTGACCGATCGAGAGCAGCCCCTCCCCTCCGCCCCTCATGCGGCGCAGGGCGAACATCCAGATCGCGAAGAGCAGCAGGAGCGGGAGCAGGCTCAGGAGGGTGATGCGCCACCACGTCGCCTGTGGGGGCTCGAGCACGTCGACCTCGACCCCGTGGATCCTCAGCAGGGGGAGGAGCTCGGGGTCTTCGAGCGCCGGGAGGTTCGTGCGGAATGCGGCCGTCTCGACGGTGTCGCCCGCCGCGGTCGGGAGCGGCCGCGCGGCCCCGAGCACCCCCCGGACGCGAGGTCCTTCCAGCGTGACCGTCGTCACGCCTCCGGACTCCACGAGCTCGGTGAAGAGCGTGTAGGTGATGCGCGGTCCTTCGGCCCGGTACTCCAGGACCGAGCTCCAGAGGAGATACGTCAACAAGGCCGCCGCCATCAGCAGCACGGACAGGCTCAAGGGCGAGGGCCGTGCGCCGTCGCCCGGGCCGCTTTGCGGCCTGGCCTCGGGGGTGGGCCGCGGGCTCCCGGCGTCGCTCACCGTGGCCTCCCGGGAGGCCCGGCCCCGCCTCCGCGCGAAGGCGCCACGTCGGGCACCGACCTTGCACGGTCCGGGGCGAGGGGGCGATGGTCCTCCCGAAGACTCCGGTGTGAAACCCTGCTGCAAGGAGGCCGTCCGGTGGATGTCGGCAAGGAGAAGCTGGCCGAGGTCGTGGAGCGTCTCAGGCGGGAGCGTGACGAGCTGAGGGTGAAGGTGCGCCTGGGCACGATGGAGGCGAGGGACGAGTGGCAGGAGCTCGAGGAGAAGTGGAAGAGCCTCGAGTCCCGCGTCGGTCGCGCGAAGGAGGGGGTCGTCGAGACCTCCCGCGAGCTCGCCGGGGGCGTCGACGTGGTCGTCGACGAGCTCACCGCCGCGTACCGGAGGATCCGCGAGCGCCTCGACCAGGACTGACGCCTCAAGGCGGCGTCTCCTCGCCCCGGTCGGGCTGGCCGGGGAGGATCTGCTGGAAGGCGGCGCCGTACAGGCCCCACGCGGTGAGGAAGAGGGCCGCGATGATGGGGCCGACGATGAAGCCCACGAGGCCGAACATCGCGAGACCGCCGAAGGTGGAGAGAAGCACCAGCAGGTCGTGCATCTTGACGTCCCGGCCGATGAGGCGGGGGCGCAGGAAGTTGTCCACCGTGCTCACGACGAGGACGCCCCACACGGCGAGACCGATCCCCGCGGCGACCCGGCCGGTCGCCATCAGGATCACCGCCGCCGGGGCCCAGACGATGCCGGAGCCGAGCAGCGGGATCACCGACAGCACCGCCATCACGGTCGCCCAGAAGGCCGCTCCGGGGAGCTGCAGCGCGAAGAACGCGCTGCCCGCCAGCGCGCCCTGGACGAGGCCCACGAAGATCGAGCCTTTGATCGTGGCCCGCGTGACCGAGATGAACTGGTCGATGAGCTTGCGCTCGTCCTCCTCCTCGAGCGGCGCGTAGTACAGGATCCGCCCGAGGATCGCGGGTCCGTCCAGCAGGAAGAAATAGAGGGCGTAGAGCATCACGAAGAGCTGGAGAGCGACCTGGACCGTTCCGGCCGTGGCGGCAGTGACGGCGTCGATCAGGTACGAGCCGGCGCGGCTCACGAACTCGCTGGCTCGGGCGGCGACGGCGTCCCGGTCCGGCACGAGCTCGCTCAGCAGGGGGAGCTCCTGCAGCCACGCCGTCAGCTCCGGCCAGCGTCCCGATTGGCTCCTGATCCAGGGGCCGGCCGTCTCCGTCAGGTCGGCTGCCTGCGACACGACGAGGGCCAGAAAGGCCGCGACCGGCAGCACGATGAGCAGGAGGAGCCCCAGCACGGTGAGGGAGGCCGCGGTGCGCCTGCGTCCCTCCAGCCGACCGGTGAGCCGCAGGAACACGGGTCTGCCCATCCCGGCGAAGACCCCCGCGAGGATCACGGTGACGAGGAAGCCCCGGATCATGACGAGGAAGAGGACCGAGATCCCCAGCACCACGAGGAGAAGAAAGCCCTTCTGCAGCTGACGTGATTCCTTCGGCGGGTCGCTTGGACTCCCGTCCGCCTCGCCCTGCCTCGTTGTCATGGGTCGGCCTCCTCGGGCACGCGTCCGATGCCCCGTAGCGTAGGGCGCCGGGGCCTCCTGCGTCAGGGAGGATCATAGCCGGACCAGGTCGAGGCTGCCGTCGGCCGAGAGCCGGACGTCCGTGCCCAGAACGGCGCACTCGCGCCGGAGCGTGGCCAGCAGCGACTCCGTGTCGGCCTCCGAAGCCCGCTCCAGGCGAAAGCGGCGTATCCGCAGCGGCACCAGGCGCAGCCCCGCCAAGCCCGACGCGCCGAGGGTGACGAGGTACAGGAGGACGAGGTCGCCCCGGTACTCCTCGTGTCCGGTGATGCCCTCGTAGTCGTTGAGCAGGTCCCCGCAGCCGTAGAGGATGGGAGCCTCCCGGTACACTTCGATTCCCTTGGGATGGTGCGACGAGTGACCGTGGATCACGCTCACCGGCGCCGAGTCGAGGAGCCGGTGGGCGAACGCCCGGTGGCCGCGGGGGATGTCGTATCCCCAGTTGCCTCCCCAGTGGACGGACACGACGACGACGTCGCCCTCCTGGTAGGCGGCCCGTACGTCCTCGGCGACCCGGTCCGCGGAGCCCCGCGAGGGGTGGGGCAGGAGGCTGACGCCGGAGGCGCTCTCGCTCGCGGCCCACCTCGCGGGCACGCCGCTCGACTGCGTCGCGTAGGCGAACACGAGAATGCGTCGGTGGTCCCCCTCGAGGATCGCGGGCGCCCGCGCCTCGGCGATCGTCCGGCCGGCGCCGGCCGTGCACATGCCGGACGACCGGAGCGTGGCAAGGGTCTCAAGAAGGCCCGAGCGTCCCCAGTCCATCACGTGATTGTTCGCCAGCACGCAGCAGTCGATCCCGGCCGCCGTCAGGCACGGGGTGTTGGACGGGTGCATCCGGTAGTTGATGCCCTTGGGGTCGGGCTCGTCGCTGGTCGTGACCGCGGTCTCGAGGTTGATGATCCGGGCGTGCGGTCCGGCGGCGTCCAGGGCGCGAAGCGCGTGTCCCCAGATGTACGAGGGCTCGACGGCATCCGGGATCCGCCCGCTGGCGCGTTCGGCCAACTCGACGTAGTCGAGAGCGTTGCGGACCCAGGGCTCGTAGAGCACGGGGTCACTCGGGACCGGGAGCACCTGGTCGATCGCTCGCCCGGTCTTCACGTCGCCGCTCAGGAAGAGGGTGACGTCGCCGCGGGTGGTGGCGTCCGGGGCCACTGGCCTCACCGTGCGGGCGCGGGCTCCCCGACCACCCGGACGACCGCCGCCTGGGGCCCCTCGTCGCCCTGCTCGAGCCGGAACCGGACGGGCGCGCCTTCGCGCAGCCTCTCGAAGCCCCCCCGGACGACGCTGTTGCGATGGAAGTACACGTCGAGGCCGTCGGACGACTCGATGAACCCGTAGTCGGGCAGGAGCCTGGCCACGCGGCCTTCGCGCATCTCTCGGTGCGTCTTGATCTCGCCCCGCCTTCTGCGGACGACCTCCAGCAGCGCCCTCCTGGCCCGGTCGAAGGCTTCACCGACCGCCTCCGTCAGCTCCTCGTTCGCGCGGTGCCGGGGCGGCACGCGCCGGATCACGATCTCGTCGCCGGGCAGCGTGAGATCGACCCGCACGTGGTAGAGGCTGCCGGTCCTGCGCCTCCGTTCCGGCAGCTCGACCGTGATCCTGCAGCTCGTAAGCCGATCGTAGATCGCCTCGAGTCCGCTGATCGCTTCCCGAATCTGATAGCGTATGGCCTCCGTCGGCTCGACGTTCCGGAACGCGACCTCGGGCTCGATCTTCAAGCTTCTCATGTGCCCCTCCCTCTGAGCGGCTCCCGCCGGTGCAACGCAAACGACGCACGCAGTGGTTCGGGTGTCAGATCCTGCCTTCCGCGACGGCCCGCACGATGTCCGACGCCGAGACGATGCCCCGTAGCTCTCCGTCCTCCATGACCAGGATGCGGTGGACCTCGGCGTCGCGCATGAGGCGCGCGGCCTCCCTCAGTGGAGCGCCCGGGCGTGTGCTCACGACGGCGCGCGTCACGACCTCGGCCACGGTACGCTCGGTCAGCACGTCCCACTCGGGCGAGCGCGACTCCGCGAACCGCGTCGTGACCTGCGCGCCGGCGTCCGACCAGAAGTCGGCGAAGTACTCGGCGGGGCTGTCGAGGCCCTCCTGCCAGCCGTCAGGCGCCTCGTAGTCGCTTCGCTCGTTGTCCGAGGGACGGCTCGCCGGCACGCCCGGCGTGCTTTCCGCGAGCTCGAGGATGTCCGTGACCGAGACGATCCCCACGACGGCGTGCCCCTCGACGACCGGCGCCCCCGAGACGCTCTCGGCGCACAGGACCTGGAGGGCTTCCCGCAGGGAGACCTCCAGCTCGAGGGTCACCACGTCTCGGGACATCACCTCGTCGACGGTCGCGGCGCGCGGCCCGCCCACCGCCGATACCCCGCGGACCGCGCCCCTCAGCGCGTCCACGTCAGCCCTCGCCCGAGGGCCGCGCCGCGTTCACCGGGACGGGCCGGAAGCGGAGCCGTGCCGCGACGCCGCCGAACTCCGCCATCAGCCGTGCGCCGATCTCGTCGCCCACCTCCTCCACGTGGGCGCCCTGGGCCCACGCCGTGCGGATGACGCGGTCGGCCGCGTCCGGGGAGGACTCGATCAGCGCCCGGGACACGAGCAGGGTATCCGCGGCGCCCGCGGCGACCGCCCGCTCGACGTTGTCCCACCCGGCGCCGTCCCCGTCGCCGGCCTCGAGGCAGCTCTCGAGGAGCCTCGCCTGCCGCTCCAGGGTCAGGGCCGACACGGCCCGCTCGACCTCGGCCACGATCTCATCGCGGGCCGCGTCGAGGGTCACCGTGCCCATCTGTCCCACGCGCCCCGGCAGCACGGCCTCGAGCTCGGGGAGCAGGGCGGCGAGCGTCTCGGGCATCCCGCCGACGACGGCGATGCCGGAGTCGCCGGTGCGCGCCATGATCGCGTCACGCAGCTGCGCCACGAGCCGTCGGGTCTCCTCCTGCAGGGCGTGGCGGGCGGCGTCGGTGCGTGTCTCTCCCCGCATCCCGCTGGCGCCGCGGGGAACGGGCGCTCCGCTGACCCCCGCAGCGCGCTTCGTCACACCCTGATCGACGACGTCGTCCATGCGTTGAAGGACCACCATCTCGTCATCTTCGTCCGAGAGCGCGCCGTCCTCGTACAGGTAGATGCGAGCCCGCCACTGATCGACGACGCCCACGGTGGCGGGACGAGCCGCTTTGAACGCGCGGATGACCGGAGAGACGAACGGCCCGTGCTGCCACCGGACGACCGCCGCCGGCTCGTACGGGAGGGCCTGGCCGGCCCAGAGGCGGTCCGCCGTGGCGAACCCCGACCAGCCTCGGTACGGGTACACCCGCCCGAACGGCGCCAACGCCTCGGCCAGGTGGCCACGCGCGCCGTCGAACGCCTCGAGCTGCTCGGGCGCCTCCTTCTCCAACGCGTCCCGCAGCCGGTCCGTGGCGGCCTCGAGGCGCATGCGCCAGAGCGGGCCGGTCCCGGGATCGGAGCTCTCGCGGGCCACGTACACGCTGAGGACGAGCTCGTCCTGCAGGGTCTTTCCAAGCGCGGTGAACTGCGACTCGTTGAGCATTCGTACCTCTCCGAAGAACGTCATCCGACGCTTCCGGGAGGTTCAAAAAGCGTACCCGGGCTGGCCCGATCCGGGTGGCCCGCCAAGCGGCCGGGCGGGTCGAGGCCCGGGCCGCGCCAGCGGCCTGCGGCGCCTTCGAGTCTCAAAGTGAGACGCAATGACTCACTGTCTCGCGACCTCCGGCACGTGCTCGAAGACGAACTCGAACTCGAGAGCCTCCGCGCCCTCGTCGCCGGGGTCGACGTCGAGCTCCGGCACGATCAGCCGCATGGGTCCCGGCGCGGCGCTGTCGAGCTCGGGGAAGACGACGGTGAAGGTCAGCCTCGCGTCCCGGTACACGAGCTCGATCGCGTCGTCCTTCTCCTCCGCCGGTCGTGGTCGCGGCCTGCGAATCTCGGTGATCCAGATCGGTCCGACGCCGAGACTCCAGAACGGATCGTAGTGCCAGTACCGCACCCGGCTGAACCGCGCGTGCGCGAACCAGCTGCGGTACGGATAGATGGGATAGTACGGCCACCCGTAATAGAGGCTCACGTAGGTGTAGACCTCCGGGTCCACCAGCGCGTAGCGCACCTCCGTGCCGCCCCGACCGACCGACATCGGAGCGGGCGCGTGCTGGTTCCCGTCCGCGTCGACCAGGCGCGTGCGTCCCGGACCGACCTCGATCCGCTCGTCTCGCCGGTTCTCGACGGTCACCCAGAAGGTCGGGTGCAGGGCATCCCCGCGCGGGGCCGGGAGGAGGGCCGCCTGAACGGCCACGGTCACGCCCTGCTTCTCCACGGTGACGGAGCCCGTCTGCACGTCCACCTCGGCGTCCTCGACCTGGATGCCGGGCTCCAGCACGATCCGCTCCCGCGCGGCGCAGGCGGCGAGGACGAGCAGCGCCATCGCCAGGAGGGCCGCGGGTCGGGGACGGCGTCTCGGAGTCACGGCGTTCATCGGCCACCCCCTCGCTGGGATCGGCGCACCCCGCCGGGGTTGTGCTGCACCGTGCGTGCCACGGGGACTCGCCGCGTCAGTCGCCGTCGTCGTCGCTCAGATGCCCCTCTTCACGGTACCGCTTCAGCTTGCGGTGGATCGTCCGTCGGTTGATCCCGAGGATTTCGGCGGCGGCGCACTGCTGCCAGCGGTTGCGCTCGAGCGTGGACAGCAGGTACTCGCGCTCGAGCTGATCGAGCGTCCACCGCTCGGCGAGCGCCCGCGAGAGCAGCTGCGCCCCGTCGCTCGCTTTGGCGCGATGCGGAAGATCGGAGTGGATCGCCTCGCCCCCGGCGCTCATGATGACCGAGCGCTCGATGAAGTTCTCGAGCTCGCGGACGTTGCCGGGCCAGTCGTACGCGGTCATGCGCGAGAGCGTCTCTCTCGTCAGCCGCGGGGGCTCGAGGCCGTGCTCCTCCGCGAAGCGGCTGACGAAGTGGCCCGCGAGCACCGTGATGTCCTCCCTGCGGTCCCGCAGCGGGGGGACCGCGATCGGGAAGACGTCGAGGCGGAAGTAGAGGTCTTCCCGGAAGTCCCCGTCGGCCACCACCTGCGCGAGGTCCACGTTGGTCGCCGCCACGAGGCGGAAGTCGACCGCCACGGCGGTGTTGCTTCCGACCCGCTGAACGCGGCGGTCCTGAAGCACCCGCAGGAGCTTGACCTGGATGTCATCGGACAGCGTGCTGATCTCGTCCAGGAACAGGGTGCCCCCTCCCGCCTCCTCGAGCAGCCCCTTTCGGCTCTGCACCGCCCCGGTGAACGAGCCCTTCACGTGGCCGAAGAGCTCGGCCTCGAGGAGGGTCGGGGGCAGGGCCGAGCAGTTGACCGCCACGAACGGTCCCTGGCTGCGGGGCGAGAGCTCGTGGATCGCGCGGGCGACGAGCTCCTTGCCGGTTCCGGTCTCGCCGCCGACGAGCACGGTCGCGCGGGTCGGCGCCACGCGCTCGATCAGGCGGAAGACCTGCTGCATCCCGGCCGTCCTGCCGATCATCCCGCCCAGGCCCGTCTCCCTCGTCGCGCTTCGCAGGCGTGCCAGCTGGCGCTTCGTGTGCAGGTCGGAGAGAGCGCGGCCGACCAGGTGCACGAGCGGTCCTTCCTCGAAGGGCTTGGAGACGAAGTCGTACGCCCCGAGCTTCATCGCCTCGACCGCGGTCTCGATGGTTCCGAAGGCCGTGAGGACGATGAACTGCGCGTCGGTGTGGAGGGAGGGAAGGGCGGAGAGCACGTTGAGGCCGCTCACCCTCGGCATGTTGAGGTCGAGCAGCACGACGTCGAGCTCCCGGCTCGCGATCGCCTCGAGGGCGGCCTGCCCGTCCGCCAGGGACTCGACCTCATGGCCAGCCTCCCCGAGGACGTCGACGAGGAGGGCTCGGATCGTGGGGTCGTCGTCGACCACGAGGATGCGGGCCCGGGTCGGGCGCACGCTCTCACCCGACGCGCTCTTCCCACCGGTTCGCAGCGTTCCGCTCAAGGCACCGCCCATGTGCCGGGGTCTCGGGACGATCGAGCTCCGTCCGACTGCTAGGCTCCCACCCGATCCCGTGACGGTCAAGGGTCACGCACCTCCAACAGGGGCACGAAGATGCCGTGCTCCCCGCGTACCGCGGTCGTGGAACCGTCCTCCTTGCGCACGTCGACGAGCTCGGGCGTGCGCTCCCGCACGCCGAGCAACGTGCCCTCGCGGATGCCGCAATCCATCAGCGCGTCCCGGGCGAGGTCGAAGAGGATCGAGCCCACTCGGTAGCATCGGCCCGGGCGGGCGTCGAGGAGCGTGATGCTCCCGGGTACCCTCAGCCAGCGGAAGCCGCGAAAGAGGCACTCCGGGCGCTCGGGGCGGCCGCCGCGCCGGCCGAGGCCGTTGCCGTGGCTCGAGCCGCTTTCACTGGTCACCGATGCCTCCGATTCCCCGGTGTCCGTCACGGGCGCCCTCGTCGACGTAGAGCCCCGGTCGTGCATCGGTCATGCCATGGGGCCGGCAGGGGCGCCCCGCCGCGGTCGGCGCGTCATCCACCCAAGCCCTGCACAGCCCGGGACCGATTGTCTCAATATGGGGGATTCTGTCGCTTGCGTCGGGGCGGGCGCTGCGTGGGGGGCGCGGCGCCCGCCGACCCACTACCGGATCTCGATGTGGCGGGCCTTGCTGGCGGCACCCTTCGGCATGTGGACCTCCACGACGCCATCGTGGAACTCCGCCTTGATCTTGGCGACGTCCACGTTGGCCGGAAGGTCGAAGGAGCGCTGGAAGGCGCCGTACTCGCGTTCGCGGATGTACCAGCGGCCCTTCTCTTCCTCATGCTCGCTCTTCTTCTCCCCCTTGAGCGTGAGGACGCTGTCGTCGACGGAGATGTCGACGTCCTCCCTGGCCATGCCCGGCACCTCGGCGGTGAGGACCCACTCGTTGTCCTCCTCGACGAACTCGACCGCCGGCAGCCACTCCCCCGACTCGGCCCACAGGCGTGACCCGAACAGGGGCTGGCTCAGCGCCGGATCCAGCATCCGACGCATCCGATCGGCGTAGAGATCCAACTCGCGCCACGGGGCCAGGTCGGCTCCCCATCTCTTGCGCGTCAATGCGCGTGCCATGCTTCTACCTCCCTTGCGAGTTTCCGGACGGCCGGACCGGCCGCCCGCTCGACAGCGTCGAGCGCAGGATCGGTGCCATGGAGGGCGTGGCGGGCACGCGCGCTACGAGTGGAAAACGGCCTCCCGGAGCGGTAGCTTCAGGGGTCGGCGGGAGACACCCCGTCCCATCCGAGGGTCGCTTTGGCCCGTCTCCGTGGGGCGGCGTCTTCGACGCGCGCTCCCGCGGATGCGAGGGCGAGGCCTCATGACGTTCGTGGATCATCCCGACCTCCTGGCCGATCTGGCCGGGGATCCGACGGAGGAGCTGTCGATCGTCGCTCTGGACGTCGACGGCGTGATCGTGGGCGCTGCCGGCGGGGCCCCTTCGACCGACGCCGCTTCGTCCCCTGCCTCGTTGTCCAGCCTGTACGTGGAGGAGGACGTCGCAGCGGGTCTGCCCGGGCGCGACCTTCACCAGGCGACGCTCGGGGCCGAGGTGGTGCGGGACGCCTGGTGCCGCCGCCGGGACGGCACCCGCTACTGGGCCCGAGCGATCCTGCGGGCGCGCCACGATCTGGACGGCCGCCTCGCGGGCTTCGTGCGGATCGCGGTCGACCTCACCGACCAGCTTCGGCTGCGGCAGCGGCTCGCGGCGTCGGAGCAGCGGCTCGCCGGCCTCGTCGAGCGGGCAGCGGACGGGATCGTCTCGACGGACGCCGACGGGCGGATCCTGCTCTTCAACCGTGGAGCGGAGCTCCTGTTCGGGTATGACCGGGCGGAGGTGATCGGCGAGCGCGTCGAGATCCTCATCCCGGAGCGGTTCCGCCGGGCCCACGAGGATCACGTGAAGGGCTTCCTGCGTCTTCCCGAGGGGTCGTCTTCGATGGCGGGCGGCCGGGTCGTGACGGCGCTCACCAGGGACGGCCGGGAGTTCCCGGTGGAGGCGTCGATCGCCAAGGTCTCCCTGGCGGAAGGCGACATCCTCTCGGTCATCCTGCGCGAC
>JBFFWJ010000056.1:0-11473 GCA_041570315.1 Longimicrobiales bacterium
GGAGGAGTACTACCGGAAGTTGGCCGGAAGCGGACGAAGAGGCGGCTCGGGGAACTGACCATGAGTGGACCGCAGTTCATCTACCACATGTACCGGCTGTCGAAGATCGTCCCGCCCAAGCGGGAGATCCTCAAGAACATCAGCCTCTCCTTCTATCCCGGCGCCAAGATCGGCGTCGTCGGTCCGAACGGAGCGGGCAAGAGCTCCCTCCTGCGGATCATGGCCGGGCTCGACACCGACTTCCACGGCGAGGCGTGGGCGGCCAAGGGCACCCGCGTCGCCTTCCTGGCGCAGGAGCCGGAGCTGGATCCATCGCTCGACGTGCGCGGCAACGTGGAGCTGGCGGTCGCCGAGACGCGGGACCTCCTGGTGCGCTTCGAGGAGGTCAGCCTCCGCTTCGCCGACGTCACGTCCGACGACGAGATGAACGCGCTCATCGAAGAGCAGGCGAAGCTGCAGGACCGGATCGACGCGGCGGGCGCCTGGGAGCTCGACCGGAGGATCGAGATCGCGATGGACGCGCTGCGCCTGCCGCCGGGAGATGCGGACGTGACGACGCTCTCGGGCGGGGAGCGGCGGCGGGTCGCCCTGTGCCGGGTGCTGCTCGAGCAGCCGGACATGCTCCTCCTGGACGAGCCGACCAACCATCTCGACGCCGAGTCGGTCGCCTGGCTCGAGCACCATCTGGCGGAGTTCGCGGGCACGATCGTCGCGATCACGCACGACCGCTACTTCCTCGACAACGTCGCCGGTTGGATCCTCGAGCTCGACCGCGGCGAGGGGATCCCATGGAAGGGCAACTACTCGTCCTGGCTCGAGCAGAAGCAGGAGCGGCTCCGGCTCGAGGAGAAGACCGAGTCGGCCCGGCAGAAGACGCTGCAGCGGGAGCTCGAGTGGATCCGGATGTCGCCGCGCGCCCGACAGGCGAAGGGCAAGGCGCGGCTCAACGCCTACGAGGAGCTCCTCGCCCGCGACGAGCGCGAGCAGCTGAGGACCGCCGAGATCCTCATGCCCAAGGGTCCCCGCCTGGGCAACGTCGTCCTTCACGGCGAGGGCCTGACCAAGGGCTTCGGCGACCGCCTCCTCATCGACGATCTCTCCTTCGACGTCCCCCCCGGAGCCATCGTCGGCATCATCGGCGGCAACGGTGCCGGAAAGACGACCCTCTTCCGCATGATCGTCGGACAGGAGCAGCCGGATGCGGGGACGCTCGAGCTGGGTCAGACCGTCGAGCTCGCCTACGTGGATCAGTCGCGCGAGGCGCTCGATGGAGACAAGACCGTGTTCGAGGAGGTCAGCCAGGGGTCGGACGTCCTCCACTTCGGTCGCGCAGAGGTCAACGCGCGGGCGTACCTGTCCTGGTTCAACTTTCGCGGAGCCGATCAGCAGAAGAAGGTCGCCGTGCTGTCCGGCGGCGAGCGGAACCGGCTGCACCTCGCCAAGCTGCTCAAGTCGGGGGGCAACGTCATCCTGCTCGACGAGCCGACGAACGACCTCGACGTGGACACGCTGCGCGCCCTGGAAAACGCGATCCTCGACTTCGCGGGATGCGTGCTGGTGATCTCTCACGACCGGTGGTTCCTCGACCGCATCGCCACCCACATCCTGGCCTTCGAGGGAGACTCCCGGGTCGTGTGGTTCGAGGGCAACTACCAGGACTACGAGGAGGATCGCAGGCGCCGCCTCGGAGAGGACGCGCTCCAGCCCCACCGCCTCAAGTACAGGAGGCTGGTCCGCGACTGAGCCCGGCACGGGCGACCGAGCCCCGCGGCGGAGTCCGCCCCACCGAATCGTCCGCCCACCCTCCCATTTCGGGCGAAACCGCTGATCTTCCTTGTCCGGACGCGAAGCAGCCCCCGGCCGAGCGCGGAGCGCGCCGTGGCCGGGTGCGGGCGTTGCCCGACGAGACAGCCGACCCGCGTCACGCAGCGGCCCCCACAGCGCACCAACACCATGATCAGGATCCACAGCCGACCGGAGCTCGAGCCCGCCGACGCCCTCGAGGCCGCGCGCGAGCACTACGGACTCGATGGCTCGCTCACGCCGCTCACCGGAGAGAGGGACCGGAACTACCTCCTCGAGACGGCGGACGGCGCGCGCTACGTGGTGAAGGCGTCGTCACCCGAGGAGCCCGACGAGCTGCTCCGCATCGAGAACCAGATCCTGCTGCACGTGGCGGAGCGCACCGAGGGCCTGGTGCCGCGGGTGGTCGCCGCGAAGACCGGGGAGCGACTGGTCAGCCACACCGACGCGGAGGGCCGGGAGCACCGCATCCGGGTGCTCGAGTACCTGCCCGGCACCCTGCTCGCGGGCGTGCGCCCGAGGACGCCGGAGCTCCTGTCCGACCTCGGCCGGCACCTGGCGCAGCTGGACAGCGCGCTCGGCGCCTACCCGGACCACCCGCCGGCCCGCGTGGACTTCGACTGGGCGCTCGGCCGCTCCGGGCTCGTCATGGAGCGCTGCCTCGAGCTGTTCGAAGGCGAGCAGCTCGAGCTCGTGCGGCGCGTGCTGGACGCCTTCCGGAAGCACGAGCCGGAGTTCCTCGGCCTCGGCTCCCAGGTGATCCACGGGGACGTCACCGACCACAACGTGCTCGTCTCGGAGCCCGGCGACGGGCCGAGACGCGTGACCGGCATCATCGACCTCGGCGACGCCCATTCGGCGCCGAGGGTCTTCGACCTGGCGATCGCGATCGCCTACGCCATTCTGGAGACGCGCGATCCCCTCCTGGCGGCGGCCTCGATCGCGCGGGGCTTCCATCTGGTCACGCCGCTGAGCTCCGACGAGGCGAACGTGGCGTACACGCTCGCGCGAGCCCGCCTGGGCGCCAGCGTGAGCATCTCGCGATGGCGCCGGCACGAGGCGGGCGAGGTCGACGACTACCTCACGGTATCCGAAAGGCCCGCGTGGGACATGCTGCGCAGGCTGGACGGCATCCACGAGCGGCTGGCTCGCGGGATGATCCGCGAGGCGTGCGGGCTCGAGGCGTGCCCGCGCAGCCCGGTGCTGGTGGACTGGCTCGCGAAGCGCAGCTTCTCGCCCGTCATGGAGGCACCCGCCGACGGTCTCGCCGTGCTCGACCTGAGCGTCTCCAGCCCGCTTCTCGACGGGCGCGACACGGACGACACGAGCCGCTTCACCCGCAGGGTGTTCCGCGCCGTGGAGGACGAGGGCGCCGCCTTCGGCATCGGGCGGTACCTGGAGCCGCGCGCCTTCTACCTGACGGACGCGTTCGGGGGCCGTCCCGGCGACCCTCGCGAGCGCCGCACGATCCATCTCGGCCTCGACCTCTTCGACCAGCCCGGTGCGGAGGTCCGCGCGCCGCTGGCCGGTCATGTGCGGTGGGTGCGGGACAATGCCGAGCGTCTCGACTACGGGCCGACCGTGATCCTGGAGCACCAGGCGCCCGACGGCCCCTTCTGGACCCTCTACGGGCACCTCGAGCGCGAGTCGGTGGCCGAGCTCGAGGAGGGCTCGGAGCTCGCGGCGGGTGACTCGTTCGCCCGGATCGGCCCCCCACCCGAGAACGGCGACTGGCCCCCGCACCTGCACTTCCAGATCATCACGGACCTGCTCGGCCACGAGGGCGAGTTTCCCGGGGTCGCGCTGCCCCGGGAGCGGCGCCTGTGGGCGTCCTTCTCACCGGACCCCAACCTGATCCTCGGCCTCGAGGCCGAGACCACCTTCACCGAGCCCGAGGACCTGCGAGGCCGGCGCGAGCGGCTGCTCGGGGCGAACCTGAGCCTCTCCTACCGCGAGCCCATCCACGCGGTGCGAGGCGTGGGCGCCTACCTCTACGATCCGCTCGGGCGCTCGTATCTCGACTGCGTGAACAACGTCGCGCACGTCGGGCACGAGCACCCCCGCGTCGTGCGCGCCGGCCAGCGGCAGATGGGCGTCCTCAACACGAACACGCGCTACCTGCACGAGGCTGTGCTGGAGTACGCGGAGCGCCTGGGCGCGCTCCTTCCCGCGCCGCTCGAGATCTGCTTCTTCGTGAACTCGGGGAGCGAGGCCAACGAGCTCGCTCTGCGGCTCGCGCGCGCGCACTCGGGGGGCAGCGGCTTGGTCGTGCTCGAGGGAGGCTACCACGGGCACAGCCAGGGCCTCGTCGACGTGAGCCACTACAAGTTCGCCGGGCAAGGCGGCGCCGGGGCTCCCGACTGGGTGCGGGCCGCCCCGATGCCCGACGACTATCGAGGCCGGTACGGCCGGGACGTGAGGGATCGGGCCGACCGGTACGCCGACCACGTGCGCGAGTCGTTCCGGGACCTGGACGCGGCCGGGCACGGGCCCGCGGCCTTCCTGGCCGAGAGCATCCTCTCCTGCGGCGGGCAGGTCGAGCCGCCCACGGGATACCTGCGCGCCGCCTACCGGCACGCCCGCGCCGCGGGCGCCGTGTGCATCGCGGACGAGGTCCAGATCGGCTTCGGGCGCGTCGGAAGCCACACGTGGGGCTTCGAGGCGCAGGAGGCGGTGCCCGACATCGTCACGCTCGGCAAGCCGATCGGCAACGGCCATCCCATCGGCGCCGTCGTGACCACGCGCGAGATCGCCCACTCCTTCGCGAACGGCATGGAGTTCTTCAGCACGTTCGGGGGCAACCCGGTGTCGGCCGCGATCGGCCTCGCGGTGCTCGACGTGCTCGAGGAGGGCAAGCTGAGGGAGCACGCCGCGGTCGTCGGGGGCACGCTCAAGGCGAGCCTCGCGTCCCTCGCGATGCGGCACGAGGCCATCGGCGACGTCCGGGGCCGGGGCCTCTTCCTCGGCATCGAGCTCGTGCGCGACCGCATGGCGAAGACGCCCTCCGCGGCGATCGCGACGTACGTGGTCGAGCGGGCGAAGACGCTCGGCGTGCTCCTCAGCACCGACGGGCCGGACCACAACGTGATCAAGATCAAGCCGCCGATGGTCTTCTCGCAGGCGGACGCCGAGCGGCTCGTCGCGACGCTGGACGAGGTCCTGGCGGAGGACGCGGTCCGGGAGGAGCTGCGACGGGGCGCCTGAGGCGAGACGACGACGCCCGCCGGCCCGCGCCGGGACCGGCCGTCACCGGTCCCCGGCGGAGCCCGCGGGCGTCGCTGGCGCGCTCTCCGGCGGCCGGCTACCGGTCGCTCACCATCCGGCTCAGCCGCTGCAGGCGCTCCTTGTGCTGCTCGAGCTCCGCGACGAGCACCTCGAGGCGCTGGTACATGTCCTCGCCGGGCTCCTGGTCGGCGGACTGGGAGTTGCCGTACAGGTAGTTGAGCTGGTCACGCAGCATCGGCTCCGGGTAGCTCGAGATCGTGCGGTCGGTGACCAGCTCGGCCTCGATCTCCTGGAGCTGGGCCCTCACGTCGCTCCCCTCGGCCGCCCGCTCCATGGCTCCCTCGAGCCGCTCGATCGTCGCGTCCGCGTCCTCGATGGCGGTCCGGATCTCGATACCCAGATCGAACTGCGCCTGGAGGTCGGCGATCGTGACGCCATCGGCGGCCACCCGGGGATCCATCATCACCTCGAAGGATCGCGTCTGCTCCCGGCCGTCCACCGTCAGGCGGGCCATGTAGGTTCCGGGCACGACCATCGGCCCGCCCCTCGCGGCTCCGCCCGGACCGGGGACGGTCAAGTCCCACACGAAGCGGTTGAGCCCCTCGTGTGCGGTCGGTGCGGCCGCGCCGGACTGGCGCTGGAACGGGCCCCGCATCTCCTGCGCCTGCTCCGTGCGCACCCCGGGCCCCGAGCTCTCGAAGGTGCGGATGATGGCGCCGTCGACGTCCATGACGTCGACCTTCACCGCACGCGCCGGCGAGGCGAGCACGTAGTCGAGCTCCGCGCCGAAGACCGAGTAGTCCGGCGCGTCCGGGGCTCCGCTCGGACCGCCGCGGTCACGCATCCGGTACGTGTCGAGCGGCTGGAGGAAGAGCGGCCCGGAGGCCGTCCTCGCTTCGTCCCAGTGCCGCAGCGGCGTGATGTTGTCCATGATCCAGAACGAGCGGCCCATCGTCGAGATCACGAGGTCGTCGTCCCTGATCTTGATGTCGGTGATCGGCGTGCGCGGCAGGTTGCGCTGGAACTTCTGCCAGCGCTCCCCGTCGTCGAAGGAGACGAACATCCCGAACTCGGTGCCGGCGTAGAGCAGCCCCTCGCGCACGGGGTCCTCGCGGACCGCGCGGGTCGGGTAGTCGGCCGGGATCCCGTTGTCGCCGGGCGTGAGGAGCGTCCAGCTCTCGCCGTAGTCCTCCGTCCTGTAGATGAAGGGCCTGAGGTCGCCGAGCAGGGTGCGGTAGCCGGCGAAGTACGCCTTGGCCGCGTCGTGCGGCGAGGGGTCGATCGTCTGGATCCGACCCTCGGGAGCCATGTCCGGCGGAGTGACGTCCTTCCAGGTGCGCCCGCCGTCCCGCGTCACCTGCACGGGCCCGTCGTTGGCGCCCGTCCAGATCACGCCCGGCGCGACCGGCGACTCCTCGATCGCGTAGAGCACCGAGTAGTGCTCCTCACCCGTGATGTCGCGGGTGATCGGCTCACCGGACGCGACCTGCCGCTCCGGGCGGAAGGCCGTCAGGTCCGGGCTGATCTGCTCCCAGGTGACGCCCTCGTCGGTCGTCTTGTGCACGTACTGCGAGCCGTGGTACACCGTGCTGGGATCGTGCGGCGACACCTCGATCGGCACGACGCGCTGGAAGCGGTACGGCAGGTCCCTGGGGTTCGCGCCGTAGAGGTTCACGAACCCGACGTAGTACTGCTTCTCCTGCCCGGTCTCCTGGTTGTAGCGGCCGAAGCGGCCCTTGCAGTTGGAGTACACGATCGTGGGATCGCCCGGCTTGGGCACCGCGGGGCCGGTCTCGCACCCGCCGATCGCCTCCCAGTCGCCCGTGTGCCCCCCGGCCGACCCGGTCGAGGGCGGGTTGCTGGGCACCCGGATCGTGGTGTTGTCCTGCTGACCGGCGTAGAGCCAGTAGGGGAAGTTGTCGTCGACGTCGACCTGATAGAGCTCGGCGGTCGGCTGGTTGTGCTGCGTGGACCAGGTGTTGCCCCCGTCGAGGGTGACGTTGGCGCCCCCGTCGTTGGACTGGATCTGGATGAGCGGGTTGTCGGGGTTGATCCAGGTGTCGTGGTTGTCGCCGTGGGGCGTCGAGCGCCGCTCGAAGGTGCGCCCCCCGTCCGTCGACTCGTAGTAGCCCTCGTTGTTCACGTAGACGTGGTCGGCATCGGTCGGATCGGCGGTCACGCCGGTATAGTAGAAGGGCCGGTTCATGATGCCGCGCTGGTTGCTCACGAGCTCCCACGTCTCGCCGACGTCGTCCGAGCGGTAGAGCCCCTCGTCGGGATCCGTGGTCTCGACCAGGGCGTAGACGCGGTTCGGCGCGTCCGCCGAGACCGAGAGGTCGATCTTGCCGATGAGCCCGGTGGGAAGCCCGTCTCGCACGATCCTCCAGCTTTCGCCGCCGTCGGTCGACTTCCAGATCCCGTCCTCCTCGGCCGACGCCTCCATCCCGGAGATGATCGTCCACGGCTGGCGCTGCCCCCGCCACATCGCCGCGTAGATCTCGTCGGGGTTCGCCGGGTTCAGCTCCAGGTCGATCGCCCCGACCGAGTCCGACGTGAAGAGGACCTGGTCCCAGCTGCGCCCGCCGTCGCGGGTCCGGTACACGCCCCGCTCGTCGCTCTTGGCCCACGGGTTGCCGAGCGCCGCCGCGTACGCGACGTCGGGGTTCGCCGGATGTACCTCGACGGCGCCGATCTGCCCCATCTCTCGGAGGCCGGCGTGCTCCCACGTCGCGCCCGCGTCGGTCGACCTGTAGACGCCGCGCCCCACGATCACGTTCGAGCGGATCCCGTCCGAGCCGGTGCCGACGTACACGATGTCGGCGTCCGAAGGCGCGACCCTGATCGACCCGATCGAGCCGGTCTCGAAGTAGCCGTCGGAGATCGGAACCCAGGTGTTGCCGTAGTCCTCGGTCTTCCACACGCCGCCGCCGGTGGCGCCCATGTAGAAGGTGAAGGGGTGGGCCCGATGCCCGGCGACCGCGGTCACCCGGCCGCCCCGGGAGGGGCCGACGTTGCGGTAGCTCAGGTCGCCGAAGAGCTCCTCGGCGGGCGACATGGCCTCTTGCGCGGACAGCGCCGACGGGGCGGCTCCGGCCGCTGCGAGGAGGCCCAGCCCGACGAGGGCCACTGCGGCCAGGCCGGTCCAACTCCAGACGCGCTCGCGATCACGCATGATATCTCGCTCCGACGTTCGTGGTACGGTCGACCGTCTCCCCGGTGCGCGTGCACCGCGGGAGATCCTCGAGGGACCCGGAGAATGATCACCGGCCCCACGGGGGTCAAATCGAAGGACACCCTACCCGATCGGCGCGCTGAGCCGCCCGCTATCGTCCGGCGAGCGGCCCCGCCCACGCCGCGAAGGCGTCGCAGGCCTCGTCGAGCACGTCCTCGTCCGTCCTCCCCGACCGCTTCGGCACGTGAAAGCCGTGATCGGCGTGCTCGAGGACGTGCAGCGTCGGCGCCGGCTGCACGCCGGCGAGGAGAGGACGAAGGAGCTCGAGGCTCGCGAGCCGGTCCCGGGTTCCCTGCAGGAAGAGCATCGGCAGCCCCACCTCCGCCAGGTGGGCGCCCCGCTCGGCCGAGTCCCGGCCCGGAGCGTGCAACGGGAAGCCGAAGAAGGCCAAGCCCCGCACGCCCGGGAGGCGCTGCTGCGACGCCGCGGTGGACGTCATGCGTCCTCCCATCGACTTGCCGCCGGCCAGCAGGGGGAGGCCGGACGCGAGGCTCGCCGCCTCGCGCACCGCGGACCGGACCGTCGCCACCAGCACCGGCGCGGGATTCGGCGCCTTGCGGCCCGCCTGCATGTACGGGAAGTGGTAGCGGAAGGTCGCGACGCCACGCGCCGCGAGGCGCTCGGCCACCGCCTCCATGAAGGCGTGCCTCATGCCGGCGCCCGCCCCGTGTCCGAAGACGTAGAGCGCCCAGGCCCGCTCGGGCCGAAGCAGGAGCGCGTCGACCTCCCCGGAGGACGAGGAGGCGATGAAGGCGTGTGGCGAGGACACGGCGGCTCTCCCTGGATCGAGGGACACGGTGGCCGACGGGCAAGCTCGGCCGAAGGGAACGCCGGGACCAGGGGGGCCGTGCGCTCCCACCGGCCCCTTTTGGTGATCCCTTGCCCCGGCGGGTATGTTCGCGGCCTCCTCCCACCCTGCTCGGCATGACGACCCCAGACGACGCCCCGCCGCCCCAGGGCGTGCCTCGCGCCGGGCCGGCACCGCCCGGCTCATCGCCCGGGGGAGCGCATCCCGAGCCCGCGCCGAACACTGAGGGCGAATCCTGGTGGGCCGTCTTCGTGCACGCCGTGCGCGGAACCGGCGGCGATCCGACCGAAGGTCCTCTCGTCCGCGCGATCGTCCTCCTGGCCGTGCCGATGGTGCTCGAGATGGTCATGGAGTCGGTCTTCGCGGTGGTCGACATCTTCTTCGTGTCGCGCCTGGGGGACGCGGCCATGGCCGGCGTCGCGCTGACCGAGTCCCTCATGACGCTCGTCTACACGGCGGCGATGGGCCTGAGCATCGGGGTCACCGCGATGGTCGCCCGGCGCATCGGTGAAGGCGATCCCGAGGGCGCGTCGCGCGCCGCCGCCCAGGCGGTGCTGCTCGGGGCCTTCCTCGCCCTGCTCTTCGGCGTCATCGGCGTGGTATGGGCCGAGGAGCTCCTAGTGCTGATGGGCGCGGACGCCGAGACCGTGGCCACGTCGCTCCCGTACACGCGGGTCCTCCTGGGGGCCAACGTGGTCATCGTCCTGCTCTTCCTGCAGAACGCGGCGTTCCGCGGCGCGGGCGACGCGGCGATCGCGATGCGGGTGCTGTGGCTGGCCAACGCGCTGAACATCGTGCTCGACCCGTGCCTGATCTTCGGGCTGGGCCCCTTCCCCGAGCTGGGCGTGCAGGGGGCGGCCATCGCCACGACGATCGGGCGGGGCACGGCCGTGGTGATCCAGCTGTACACCCTGCTCCGCCTCGGCGGGCGCCTGCAGGTACGGGCGCGCCACTGGCGACTGCGACTGCCCGTCATGGCCCGGCTGGTCCGGCTGTCCGCCACCGGCACCTTCCAGGTGTTCATCGGCATGGCGAGCTGGATCGGGCTCGTGCGCATCACCGCCGAGTTCGGGTCCGAGGCCCTCGCGGGCTACGCGATCGCCGTGCGGATCATCCTCTTCGCCCTGCTGCCCGCGTGGGGCCTGTCGAATGCGGCTTCGACCATGGTCGGCCAGGGCCTCGGCGCGCGCGATCCGGAGAGGGCGGAGTCCTCGGTCTGGATCGCGTGCCGGATGAACCTCGCCTTCCTGGGGGTCATCGGGTTGGGCTTCGTGGTGTTCGCCCCCGGCATCGTCGGGCTCTTCGGCGGCACGGGCGGGGCGAGCGCGCACGCCGTGAGCTGCCTGCGCATCGTGGCCGCCGGCTTTCCGTTCTACGCCTACGGCATGGTGGTGACGGCCGCCTTCAACGGGGCCGGCGCGGTGTGGACGCCCACGATCATCAACCTCTTCTGCTTCTGGCTGTGGGAGATCCCTCTCGCCTGGGTCCTGGCCTACGACGCCGGCCTCGGCCCCAACGGCGTCTTCGCCGCGATGGCGATCGCCTACGGGAGTCTCGCGGTGGTCAGCGCGGCGGTCTTCCGCCGGGGTCGCTGGAAGGAGGCCGCCGTCTAGGCACCGGGCCGGCCGCGCCGGATCTCGAAGTTGAAGTAGGGTCCCCCCTCGACGCCGAAGAGGGAGAGCCAGAGCGGCAGCATCATCTCGGTACCCCGCGCGGTCTGGATGCCGCCGAGGTCGACCACCTGCTCCGGACGCCACCCGAACCACGCGCCCAGCCAGCCCCGGACGCGGGACTTGGCGTCGACGTCTTCTCCGCTCAGGAAGATCACGTGGTCGCCGGGAACGGCCTCCGGCTCCACCATCAGGGCGAAGTTCAAGGTATTGAAGGTCTTCACCACCCTGGCACCCGGAAAGCGCGCCTGAATGCGCTCGCCCAGCGAGTCGTCGTTGCACACCGTGAGCGTCGGCGGCATGCCTCGGGAGAAGTCGAGGGGGTTGGCGAGGTCGATGAGCACCTTGCCCTCGAGATTCCGGGCTCCGGCGGCGTCGAGGGCGTCGAGCGAGGCGATCCCGGCCGTGCAGTTCAAGACCACATCTCCGAAGGCCGCGGCGTCGGCGAAGGTGCCACGTGACGCCCCGACTCCTGAGGACTCAGCCCACTCACCCGCGCCGGGGTGATCGGCAGAGCGGGATCCCATGCAGACCTCGTGTCCGCCGGCGACCAGGCTGCTGGCAAGAGTGCGTCCCACGACACCCGTTCCCAGGACCGCGATCTTCATGCTTGCCCTCCGTTCGATGGGTGTGCCGGCTCCAGCAGGACAGCTTCCGGCCGGGAGCCGACGCGCTCAGAAGATCCGCACCGCGAGGAAGGCCCCCGCGTATGCGAGCGCGAGCATATAGCCGAAC
>JBFFWJ010000057.1:0-11403 GCA_041570315.1 Longimicrobiales bacterium
CCGGAAGGCCGACACTGCCACAACTGGAAGGTGGGCGAGGAGATCCTCTCCGGAGCCGGCTCCGAGCACCTCGCCGCGGTGGGCTACGGGTACCTGGCGCACCTGGCAGCCGACACGATCGCCCACAACATCTTCGTCCCACGCCAACTCCTGCTCACGAGCACGACCCAGGCGATCGGGCACACGTACTGGGAGCATCGCATGGACATGCACGTGGGCGAGGAGTTCCTCTCCCTCGCCCGCCACGTCGTCGTCGACCACGATCACAGCGAAGCGGACAGGCTCTTCGACGACGTGTTGAGCAAGACGCTCTTCAGCTTCCAGACGAACCGCAGGATCTTCCGGGGAATGATCCGCTTCCAGGGGCACGAGCGGTGGCAGAGGGTGTTCGGACAGGTGCTGTCGAGCTCGCGCTTCGACCTGCCGAACGACGTGGTCGACCGGTACTTCGAGTTCGCCTTCGACTATCTCGTGGGGTATCTGCGGGACCGCGCCGCGTCGCCCGCGGCCGAGCTCGATCCCATCGGCGAGCTGAACCTTCGGCTGGCCAAGAAGGTCCGTCGGCGCGCGATGTCGGACCATACGGCGGAACACCCCGACGTGTTGGAGGAGATGGCCGACGCCTTCTTCTCCTTTCCCCAGCGTCCCCTGGAGTACTGGCCCCAGGTCGAGGATCCCCAGTTCACCCAAGGGATCTCCGCGACGGTGGGCGCCGCGGGGAAGACGCTCGGTGGGTCCGTCAGGTGAGGCGGTCCCGGAGCAGCTCGTTGACCCGGCGGGGATCGGCGGTCCCCCGCGACCGTCGCATGACCTGACCGACGAGGAACCCGAGCAGCTTGCGCTCGCCGGCCCGAACGCGCTCGGCCTCGTCCGGGTGCCCTTCGAGCACCTCGGAGACCCAAGCCTCCAGCCGGTCCTCGTCCCGGACCTGCTCCAGGCCCCGCTCGGCGATGATCTCCCGCGGTGAGCCCTCGCCGCGGGCGACCGCCTCCAGCACCGTCCTGCCGACCGCGTCCGATACCGTCCCGTCGAGAACCAGCCCGATCACCTCGCCGAGCACGCCAGGAGGCACGGCGAAGGTGCGGGCGTCTTCCCCACGGACGTTCATGAGCGCCTGCGCCGGGCCCATGACCCAATTGGCCGCGACCTTCGCGCGGCCCGTCGCCTCTGCCACGCGCTCGAAGTAGTCCGCCGTCGAAGCCGACTGCGTGAGCACCTCCGCGTCGTACTCCGACAGGCCGTAGGAGGAGGCGAAGCGGGCCCGGCGGGCCCGCGGAAGCTCCGGCAGGCCGACCCGCAGCTCGTCGACCATCCCGGGCGGGAGCACGAGCACGGGCAGATCGGGGTCGGGGAAGTACCGGTAGTCGTGGCTCTCCTCCTTGGAGCGCATGGCCCGCAACCGTCCGCCGTGGTCGTCCCACAGGAGCGTCTGCTGCTCGACCAGCCCTCCGGCCTCGAGGACCTCGATCTGCCGGGCCACCTCCATCTCGAGCGCCTTCTCGATCCCGGAGAAGGAGTTGACGTTCTTGATCTCCGTCTTCGTGCCCAGCCCGGCGGCGCCGGAGCGGCGCACCGAGACGTTGGCGTCGGCCCGCAAGCTGCCTTCCTCCATGTTGCAGTCGCTTACGTCCGCGTACTCCAAGATGCGCTTGAGCTCGACGAGGAAGGCGCGAACGTCGGCAGGACTCCTCAGGTCCGGCTCGGTCACGATCTCGACGAGCGGGGTGCCGGCCCGGTTCAGGTCGACCGCCGTGGCGCCCGAGATGCGGTCGTGCAGCGATTTGCCCGCGTCCTCCTCGACGTGGACCCTGCGGATGCGCACCGTGGACGGTCCCGTGGCCCCGTCGAACACGACGGCGCCGTCGGTCGCGAGCGGCCGCTCGAGCTGGGTGATCTGATAGCCCTTGGGAAGGTCCGGATAGAAGTAGTTCTTGCGGGCCCAGACGCTCTCGCGGTGGACCCGGCATCCCAGCGCGAGCGACGTCCTGACGGCCAGCCGCACGGCGTCCGGGTTCGCGGTCGGGAGCGCGCCGGGGAGGCCCAGGCACACGGGGCAGACGTGGGCGTTGGGCTCGTCGCCGAAGACCACGCGATCCAGGCAGAAGAGCTTGCGCTCCGTCCGTAGCTGGGCGTGCACCTCGACCCCCACGACGCACTCCCAGCTCACCGCGTCCCTTCCTCGGCGAGCTCGGACTCTACGGTGCCGGCCACGGCCAGCATCACCTCCTCGCCCCACCACGGCGCGAGGATCTGGCCGCCCACGGGGAGACCGCCCACGCGCCCGATCGGAACCGAGACCCCGGGGATTCCCGCGAGGTTGGCCGTCACCGTGAAGACGTCGGAGAGGTACATGTGCACCGGGTCCTCGAGGCGTTCGCCGAGGGGAAAGGCCGGACCGGGCGCGGTGGGGGTGAGGAGCACGTCCACGCCGCCGTCGAAGACCCGCCGCAGGTCGGCCGTGATCCGCCGTCGCGCCTCCTGAGCGGTCCCGTAGTACTCGTCGTGGTATCCGGCCGAGAGGGCGTAGGTGCCCAGCATGACGCGCCGCTTGACCTCACGCCCGAAGAGCCGGGAACGGGTGCGCTCGTACATCGATCGCATGTCGGCACCCTCCACCCGCACCCCGAATCGCACGCCGTCGTAGCGCGCCAGGTTGCTGGACGCCTCGGCGGGGGCGAGCACGTAGTAGCAGGGGATCGCGTAGGCGCTGCTCGGGAGCGAGACGGACCGCACTTCGGCGCCCGCGCGCTCGAGGCCCTCGGCGGCACGCCGGACGAGCGCCCGGACCGCCGGATCGAGCGATTGCGGAACGAACTCCTCGGGCACGCCCACGACGAGCCCGTCGACGCCACGCTCGACCGATGCCACCAGATCCGGCACGGGGACGTCGGACGACGTGGCGTCCCGGGGGTCGCGACCGGACACGACCTCGAGCAGGAGGGCCGCGTCGCGCACCGTCCGTCCGAGGGTGCCCACCTGATCGAGCGAGGAGGCGAACGCGACGAGGCCGTAGCGGCTGACCCGTCCGTACGTGGGCTTGATCCCGACGACGCCACAGAGGGCCGCCGGCTGGCGCACCGACCCGCCGGTGTCGGAGCCCAGCGCCATCCGAACGTACCCGGCCGCCACCGCGGCCGCGGACCCGCCCGAGCTACCCCCGGGAACGCGGGACCGATCGTGCGGATTGAGCGTCGGGCCGAACGCAGAGTTCTCCGTCGAGGACCCCATCGCGAACTCGTCGAGGTTGGTCTTGCCGACGATCACCGCGCCCTCCGCCCTGAGACGGCGCACGACGGTCGCGTCGAAGGGCGAGCGGTAGCCGTCCAACGTCAGCGAGGCGCAGGTGGTCGGAAAGTCGGTCGTGACGAGGTTGTCCTTCACCGCCACCGGCACCCCCGCGAGGCGTCCGTGACCCCGCTCCGCCTCGAGCGCCCCCGGCTCGGCCAGGGCCAGGAAGGCGTTCAGGGCCTCCGGCCCGCGCTCCGCCGCCCGGATGCGCTCGAGCGCCTCGCGGGCGTCGCCCGCCCGGGTCATCGCCTGGTCCGACGCAGCGTCTTCACCCCTCGCCCTCCTCCGCGAGCACCCCCGGCGGCGGCGGCACCACGAAGAAGCCGTCCACCCAACGGGGCGCCATCCGCTCCGGACCGGTCTCGAGCACGTCGGGCTCGCCGGCCGCGGCGGAGCGCGTCGAGGGACGCGACTCCGAGGGTGGCTCCCCCTCGACCGACGCCGCCCCCGTGAGCGCGCGCAGCGCCTCGACGTGCTCGAGGATCCCGTTGAGCTCCTTCGTCAGGCGCTCGACCTCCTCGTCGTCGAAGCGCAGACGCGCCAGCCTCGCGATTCGCTCGACCTCCTCGCGGTCGACGCTCACGGCCAGTCCTTTTCCAAGGAAGCGTAGCGCAGCAGGAGCTTCTTGCGCCCCACCTCGTCGAAGTCGACGGTGACCTTCAGGTCCCGGCCGAAGCCCGAGATCTCCACGACGGAGCCGGAGCCGAACGTGTCGTGGACCACGCGCTCCCCCTTCACGAAGCGCGGAGCGTCCTGATTCATGCCCAAGTCGGGCTCGGGCTCGAGGTCGTAGGTGCGGGGCGCACCGGCCCCGAAGCCTCGTCCGCGTCGGTGCGGCGTCGAGTCGCTCAGGAGGCGCAGGCGCTCCGTGGTCCGGGCCTCGAGCAGGTCGGGAGGAACCGCATCCACGAACGACGACAAGGAGTTGTAGCTGAAGTCGCCGGCCCGCCTCCGCTGCCGAGCCCACGACAGCCCGAGCTTGTCCTCGGCGCGGGTGATGCCGACGTAGAAGAGGCGCCGCTCCTCCTCGAGCGTACCCACCTCGTCGTACGCGCGCGCCAGGGGGAAGAGACCCTCCTCCATCCCCCCGATGAAGACCAGCGGAAACTCCAGGCCCTTGGCGTTGTGGAGCGTCATGAGGGTCACCGTGTCCGCATCGGGGTCGAGCCGGTCCACGTCCGCCACGAGCGCGATCTGCTGCAGGAAGAGGTCCAGCTCCGTGAAGGTGTCCACGTCGTCGGCGTCCTCGCTCTCCGAGAGCGCGGCGTCGAAGTCGACCGCGCCGGCGATGAGCTCCGCCACGTTCCGGGCACGGTCCTCTCCCTCCGGTCCTTCCTCGTACAGGTGCTGCACCAGATCGAGCTCCTCGATCAGCTCCTCGAGGAGCTCCCCCACCCGCGCCCGCGTCGCCCTCACGCTGAAGCGCTGCACGAGATCGGCGAAGCGCACGAGCCCCTTCGCGCCCGCAGCCCGCAACGCCGGGATCTCGTCGGCGCGCTCCGAGGCCTCGAGGAGCGACACGCCCTGCTCCTGCGCCCACCGCGCGACGTGCTCCTGCGACGTGAGCCCGACGCCCCGCCGGGGATAGTTCACGACCCTGGCGAACGCCACCTCGTCCCTCGGGTTGGAGATGAGGCGAAGATAGGCGAGCACGTCCTGGATCTCCCGGCGCTCGTAGAAGCGGACGCTTCCCACCACCTGATACGGGACGCCCTCGCGGCGGAAGGCGTCCTCCAGCGCGCGTGCCTGGGCGTTGGTCCGGTAGAGCACGGCGACCGAGGAGTACGACAACAGGGGCACGTCACGCACCCGTGCCTCGATCTCGCCGACGATCCAGCGTGCCTCGTCGTTCTCGTCGAAGCACTCCACCAGCGAGATCGGCTCGCCACCGGCTCGCTCGGTCCGGAGCGTCTTGCCCTTGCGGTGCACGTTCTCGGCGATCACCCGGTTGGCGGCGTCGAGGATGCGCCGGGTCGACCGGTAGTTGCGCTCGAGGCGCACCGTGCGCGCGCTCGGAAACGAGCGCTCGAAGTCCAGGATGTTCCGGATGTCGGCGCCCCGCCACCCATAGATCGACTGATCGTCGTCGCCGACCACCATGAGGTTCCCGTCCCCGCCGGCGAGGAGCTCGACCAGGCGGAACTGGGCCCGGTTCGTGTCCTGGTACTCGTCGACCAGGAGGAAGGCGAACCGCTCCCGGTAGCGTGCGAGCAGCTCGGGCTCGGCCTCGAAGAGCTCCACGGGCTTCATGAGCAGGTCGTCGAAGTCGAAGGCGTTCTGGTGCGCCAGCGCCTTCTGGTACTCCGGGTAGACGCGCGAGACGTTCCGCACGAAGAGGTCGAAGGACCCCTCGTTGTCGCGCGCGAAGGCGTCGCTGTCCACGAGTTGGTTCTTCGCGTTGCTGACCTCCGCCCGGATCGCCTTCGGGCTCCATCGCTTCGGATCCAGGCCGACCGACTCCTGCACGCTCTTGACCAGCCGGAGCGATTGGTCCGCGTCGAAGATGCTGAAGCTCCGGTCCCAGCCGAGCCGGTCCGCGTGGCGCCGGAGGAGCCGGGCACCCACGGAGTGGAACGTTCCCACCCACATCCCGGCCGGCTCCACTCCGAGCAGCCGGGTGATGCGCTCCCGCATCTCGCCGGCGGCCTTGTTCGTGAAGGTGACCGCCAGGATCCGGTCGGGGGGCACCCCGTGCTCGTGCACGAGGTGGCAGACGCGGGAGGTGAGGACCCGCGTCTTGCCCGAGCCGGCGCCCGCGAGCACCAGGATCGGGCCCTCGAAATGCTCGGCCGCCTCGAGCTGCTCCGGGTTGAGGCCCGACAGGTGGGAGGCGGTGGTCACGTCAGCCATCTGCCACCGGCAGCCTGATCTGGAACGTGGTCCCCTCCGTGGTCTCGAGAAGCTCGATCCGCCCGCCGTGGAGCCCCTCGACGATCCGCCGGGACAGGGCCAGGCCGACCCCCCACCCCCCCGACTTCGTCGTCACGCCCGGCTCGAAGATCTTGTCGCGGACCTCGGGGTCGATCCCGGGACCCGTGTCGCGGATACGCAACGATACCCACTTGCCTCCCACCTCCCTCGCGTAGATCGTGATCTTGCCACCGCGCCCCGCAAGCGCGTCGAGGGCGTTCTTGACCACGTTCTCCAGCGCCCACACCAACAGCACCTCGTTGCCTTTGACCCGGGGCAGTCCGGGTGGAATGTCGACCAGCAGGTCGATGCCCTTCTTGGCCAGGCGGGGGATGCGAGCCTGGAGATACTGCTCGAGGTCGTACACGACCTGGCGGAGCGACAGACCCTCGAGGACCGGCTCCGTTCCGATCAGCTCGAAGCGGTGGCTGATCCGCTCCAGCCGGTCGAGGTCCTCCCCGATCGAGCTGGCGATCTCGGGGTCCTCGATCTCCCCCGGCCGCTCCCCGAGTGGGAGGCGCAGCACCTCGAGCCAGCCGGCGAGCGAGGACAGCGGAGTCCCGAGCTGGTGGGCGAGCTCGCGCGCCATCGCCGTCCATGCCTTCTCGCTCTCGGCTCGACGCTGGTAGCGGATCACCAGGAAGCCTATGAGCACCGTCAACAGCAGGCCACCGGCCTGCAGCCAGGGGATGAGGCGGAGGTTCCGCACCTCCGGCGACTCCCCGTAGTGGATGTGCTGAACCGTCGTGTCCCCGATCGGCTCGTTGATGAGGTCGAGCCGCCGCACGTACGCCTTCACCCTCTCCTGACCCTGCGGAGTGAGGATGTCGGCCTCGAAGGGGAGGTTGCGGTGTCCGAGCACGGTATCGCCCGGCCCCATCGACACGAGGGGGACGCCCGACTCGGCCACGATGCCCTGGAGGTTGAAGAGCGCCTGGGTCTCGGCCGACGGATCCTGCGCGACGAGCCCGACCTGGATCTCCGAAAAGATCCGCGAGAGGATCTCGGAGTTGACGCGAGCCCGCTGGTAGATCTGCTGGGTGTACCACAGGTACCAGCCCAGAAGGAGCACGAAGAGCGTCGCCAGCGCGACGGGCCACTTTATGCGGAGCATGGGGCGAGGACGTGGATCGGGAATGCGCTCCGCTCGTCCAACCCGCGTGGCGCTCCCCTAAGCAGTGAGCCGGTCGGTCCCAACGTACGGGTGCAGCGCCTCGGGAAGCGAGACGCTGCCGTCCTGCGACTGGTACGTCTCCAGGAGCGCCGCAACCACCCTCGGAAGGGCGAGCCCCGAGCCGTTGAGCGTGTGCACGAGCTCGGGCTTCTCGCTCTGCGCGCGCCGGAAGCGGATCCGGGCGCGACGGGCCTGATAGTCGGTGAACGTGCTGCAGCTCGAGACCTCGAGCCACTTCTGCACGCCGGGCGCCCACACCTCGAGGTCGTACGTCATCGCCGCGGACTGCCCGAGGTCGCCGGTCGCCAGCAACACCCTTCGGTAGGGGAGGCCGAGGCGCTCCAGGAGCACCTCCGCTTCCCGCGTCAGCTCGTCGAGCGCCTCCCTGCTCCGCTCGGGAAGCTCGTAGCGCACGAGCTCGACCTTGTCGAACTGGTGCACCCTCAGCAGCCCCCGGGTGTCCTTGCCGGCGGCGCCGGCCTCACGGCGAAAGCACGGCGAATAGGCGGTGTAGCGCATCGGCAGGTCGGCCGCGGACAGCAGCTCGTCGCGGTGCAGGTTCGTCACCGGCACCTCCGCGGTGGGGACCAGCCAGAGCTCGTCCCGCTCGGACTGATAGGACTCGTCGGCGAACTTGGGAAGCTGGCCCGTGCCCGTCATCGCGTCCGGGGTGACCAGGTACGGGACCCGGACCTCGGTGTAGCCGTGCTCCGACGTGTGCACGTCGAGAAAGAAGTTGATCAGCCCTCGCTGCAATCGAGCCCCCTGGCCCCGCAGCACGGGAAAGCCGGAGCCGCTCACCTTCGAGCCGCGCGCCAGGTCGAGGGCCCCCAACCGCTCCCCGACCTCCCAGTGCGGGCGCGGCTCGAAGCCGAAGTCGGGCACCTCTCCCCAGGACGACACGACGCGGTTGTCCTCCTCCGCGCCCTCGGGCACCTCATCCAGCGGCGTGTTCGGGATCTCCAGGAGCGCTGCGCCGATCCACTCGTCCGCGTCGCGCACGACGTCGTCCAGCTCCGCGATCCTAGCACCGAGCTTGCGCGTCTCCTCGATCAGCTCCTCGGCGCCCTCGCCCGAGCGCTTCATCTCGCCGACGCGCTTCGACGCCTGGTTTCGCTCCGCCTTCAGCTCGTTGACGACGCCCAGCGCCTCCCGGCGGCGCTCGTCCCTCTCCAGAATGCGCCCGACGAGGGCTGCCAGCTCCGGATCGCGCTTGGCCAGGGCCGCGCTCACCTCCTGCCGATCACGCCGAAGCCGTCGGATGTCGAGCATCAGAGGCTCCGGACCCGGTCCCGGTTCATCGCGGCGGAACGAGGTCCCGGCTGTTGCACACGGGATTGGTCACGTGTCGAAACGTCAGCGTCCCACCTGCGACGTCGATCTCCACGGCCTCGACCTTCGCGTGGTAGACGCAGCTCGAGCCGAAGGATCCCGGTGCGCGGTTCGTCTTGACCACGTACACCGTCCCGAACCGCACGGGCACCGGTTGATCGGCCGTGTACACCAGGGTATCGGACGGCGCCTCGCGCACGTCCTCGAGCGACAGCCCGTCGAGGGAGGTGATCCGCGCCGTCGAGGTCACGCCCAACGCGCCGGGGGGGAGGAGGACCAGCGCGCCGCCGCGGGTGTCGACGGCCACGTCCCAGGTCCCGGTCGCCGACGGGGCCTCCACACGGACCCGACGGTCCTGAAGGAAGTTGAAGCCGGATTCCAGGTTGAGCTCCGGCCTCGCGAGGGAGTACAGCACCACCGTGTCGGGCCTGTCGCTCCAGTTGAAGGCGAACGGATCGTCGCCGCATCCCGCCGCACCCACGGAGAGCGCGGCGGCGATCGCCGCCACCACGGGCCAACGCGCGCGGTCGGCGGGGGAAGGGTGGGTCACGTCGGGAGGTCCTCGAAGAAGCGCCGAAGCGGAGCCGGAAGTTGTCCGGAGCCACCGGGGTGGTCAACCCCGAAAATGCGCGTATTTCCTTGACTTAACCCCTCGTCTCGGGTAGGTTCCCGCCCGCTGTCCGGGGCCCCGAGCGCCCCCCGGGTCGCCGGCTCGATTCCGTCCCACGAGGTGAGATTTGTCCGAAGAGGGAGCCCCTTCCGCGGGCGGGCGGCGTATCCTCGTGATCGACGACGAGCCTCACATCCGCCGGGTCCTGAGCTCGATCCTCGGAAACCGGGGCTTCGACGTGGCGACCGCGGTCGACGGAATCGAAGGGCTTCAGCTGCTCGACGCCGACTCGATCGACCTCGTGATCCTCGATCTGATGATGCCGGGCGCGAGCGGGCTGGAGATCCTGTCCAAGATCCGGACCAGCCCGAGCCACGCCGACACGCCGGTGATCATCCTGACCGCCAAGGGGCAGGACACCGACCGGGAGGCGGCGATCGCCGGGGGGGCCGACGACTTCCTCACCAAGCCCTTCAGCCCCAAGAAGCTCATTGCCCGCATCCACGAGATCCTCGGGATCGATTGACCGCCGGACCATGGAAGCCGCCTCGCTGTGGGTGACGATCCTCGCCGGTGGCGTCGGCACCCGCTTCTGGCCGGTGAGCACCCCGGAGCGGCCCAAGCAGCTCCTGGCGCTCGGCGGCGAGCGCCCGCTGATCGTGGACACCGTGGAGCGGGCCCGGACGATCGCGCCGGACGATCGGATCCGGATCCTGGCGGGCCGCCGCCTCACGGACGCCTTCCGCTCCGCGCTGCCCGGACTCCCGGAGGCGGGCTACTGGATCGAGCCCCGCGCGCGGGGCACGGCGCCCGTTCTCGCGTGGGCGGCGTGGAAGCTCGCTCGCCTCGATCCGGAAGCGGTGATGGTCTCCCTCCACGCCGACCACCTGATCCGACCGCTCGAGGCCTTCCGGGAAGCCGTCGCCACCGCGGCGGAGATCGCCCGGAGGGACGGGCTCCTCGTCTGCCTCGGGGTACGTCCGGACCGCGTCGAGCCGGGGTACGGCCACGTGGAGCTCGCCGAAGAGCTTCCCGAGGCCGGCAGCGCCCGGGCGTATGGGGTCGCCACCTTCCACGAAAAGCCCCCGGCACCCGAGGCGCGGCGATACATGGACGAGGGCTGCCTGTGGAATACCGGAATCTTCGTGTGGCGCGCAGAGTCGCTCGTTCGTGAGGTCGAGGAGCACGCTCCGGGACTCGCGGCGTGCTTGCCCCTGATCGACGAGAGCGACGAGGCCTTCTTCGACGCCGCGCCCGAGGGTGTGATCGACCGGGTGGTGATGGAGCGCACCCGGCGGGCGGCCGTCGTGCGGGCGACCTTCCAATGGGACGACGTGGGCAGCTGGGAAGCGCTGTCGAGGACCCGTCCCGGAGACGAGCAGGACAACGTGCTCGTGGGCCCGGCCCGAGCCGTCGATGCGAGGAACAACATCGCCTTCGCCGAGGACGGCGAGATCGTGATCTTCGGAGCGAACGACCTGGTCGTCGTGCGGACGGCGCACACGACCGTCGTCATGCCGCGGTCGCGCGCGCCGGACCTCAAGTCGCTGATCAGTCGCCTCGAGGAGCCCGGAGCGTGAGCGAGGTCCGGCTCTTCGTCTTCGACGATCGGGAGGCCCGCCGCTGGGCGCCGTTCACGCTCACGCGGCCGGCCGGCGAGCTCCTCTTCGGTTGCCTGCGCCTGCGGGAGCGCGCGGAGCGGGTCTTCGGCGTGACGTGCCAGGGGCACCTCACACGGGCTGCGCTGGTCGGCTTCGACGAGCCCCACGCGGCGCCCGTGGTACCGCTCGAGGACGTGGGCGCGCACGGGACCCGAATCCTCATCTCCAGCCGGGCGGTGCCGGACTTCCAGCCGGTCGAGCGCGACGACGTCGACGACCGGATCGCCGACGCTGATCCACTGCCCGACGTCCGTCCGCTCCTCGACGACTGCGCCGTCGAACGGCGCACGAATCACACAACGTCGGAGATCGACATTGACCCGTTCGATGCCTGCGCCGAGCGCGTCGATGCGACCCTGCCAGGCCGTGAACTCCGACTGGGCGTCGTCATACTCGCGCTGCGAGATCACGCCCGACCCGAGCAGGTC
>JBFFWJ010000058.1:0-11308 GCA_041570315.1 Longimicrobiales bacterium
AGCACCGGCGCTTCCTGGAGGTCCACGAGCGGGAGCCCTTCTCGCGGCGATACAGGGCCGACGTCGGCCACTACGAGTTCGGTGCGCTGCACCGCCCGTTCGCCTTCCCGCGCCTGACCGACGAAGGCACGGGATACGGCGAGGACCCGACCCGGCTCGAGTACTGGCTCGCGTATTGGGTCCGGGCCTTCGAGGCGCTTCTCGAGACGGACGCCGGCGCGCGCTTCCTCTCGTTCGATCGGCTCTGCGGAGATCCGGGGGGCGCGCTCAGCGGCCTCGACGACGCGCTCGGGCTCGCCCCGGGGCGCCTCGGCGCCCACGCCGCGCAGAGGGTTCGCACCCCGCGGCGCTGGACGCCCGAGCGCACGCCCGACTCCGGGCTGGTCGACCGAGCCGAGGCCGTGCACGCGCGCCTCGTCGAGCGAAGCATCGCCTGACGCGCCCGGCGATCCGCGGCTCGGGCGAGCGGCCGCCGAACGCCCGCGACGGCCTCAGTCGGACACCTCGTACAGGAGAAAGCCGTCGGAAAGGCCTGGCGGCAGCGCCACCTCCGCCAGCCAGGCGGGTGGCTGCCGGTCCACGAGCCGCTGGTAGAGCGATCCCGCCTCCGAGTCCTCCAGGAAGAAGCCCCGGTCGCGGGTCGGACACAGGAGGACGAGGTGGACGCCGCGGGCTCGGACGATGTCGCGGCCCGCATCGGCGGCGGCCGACGCCAGGAGGCGGTGGGTGTCCAAGACCCCGTCGCGATTGCGGTGGTAGGGTGTCGCCAGGACCCGGTGACGGGTGCGGTACAGGAGCTCCGGGCCGAAGTCCACGTGGGCAGCGATCGTGAGGGTCGAATCGGCGAACGCCGGCTCGGAGGCGAGGAACCGGGACAGATCCTGAAGGGAGCAGAGCGCCTGCCCCGTGGCCTGCGCTGCCGCTTCCGGTCGGTTTCGCGCCCAGATCGCGCCCCCCAGGAGGAGCGGACCCGTCAGCACCGCGGCCGCGACGGCGCTTCGTGCCAGTCCGCGAAGCGCCGGAGGCTCGACGCGGCGCAGGGCGTGGCAGGCCCGATGGATGAGGTCCACGGCGAGCACGGCCGCCAGGAGCTCCGCGAAGGCGGAGAAGCGCACGCGGAAGAGCGCCGTGACGAGAAACATCGCGAGACAGATCCCGACGAACAGCCAGCCGGCCCAGCTCGGCTCCCGACGCTCGCGGGCGATCAGCCATATCACGTACGGGACGGCGGCCACGGCCGAGCCGACGTACCAGATGAGGCGCCCCACCTCCCACGCCGCGCTCGGCCACAGCGGCTGCAGCTCGGCGACCTTCGAGAGCCAGAGCCTCATCAGGTCCGGGTCGACCTCGACCCAGGGCCCGCCGAAGAATGCCGGAAACAGCACGTACGCGAGGGAGAGCGAGAGCACCCCGCCGACCGCGGCGACGGAGGCCCGGCGGCGGAGCGTCTCGTCCCGGCGCGCCGCGATCAGCCAGAACCCCAGGGCGATGGCGGCGGTCGCCAGGTGCACGACCGACAGCTTGTCGTACTCGACGCTCGCCAGCCCGGACGGCGGGCGCTCCAGCACGAGCGAGACCGCCGTCGCGGCGACCAGCCCCGTCGCCAGCCTGCGGTTCGCGGCTCCGTAGGCGCCGCCGCGGAGGACCCAGAGCAGCGCGGAGGCGCCCAGCAGGGCCGCCATGGGCAGGAGAAACTCCGTGCTGATCCACATGCCCACGCCGGTCCACACCCCCGCGAGGACGGCCGCCCGTCGATGATCCGGATCGAGGAGCATGCGGACCGCGTAGCCGAACGTCACCGTGAAGGCGAGCAGGATCACGCCGTGGTGATCCGCGCGCCCGGCCAGCGCGTAGACCATGGCCGCCGGCTGCACGAGCAACACGAACATCAGGAGCCGGTGCCATCGGACGAGGGGGGCGGCCGCCCACGCCAGGAGGATCCCGGTGAGGATCTGGAGGAGGGGGCCGACCGCGACCGCCGACCAGTAGAGACCGCGCGCGAAGCCGGTGACAGGCGCGAGAAGGAGCGCTCCCGCGAACAGCACCATGTCGAGGGGCCGGGTCCAGTGGGAGGTCTCGCCCCAGGGAGCATTGCTGCGCTCGAACACGTCGTCGTACCAGCGCCACGTGTCTCGCAGCTCCTGCACCCTCAGGATTCGCATGTGGCTGTCGGTGTCGATCAACCCGCCCGACAGGATCTCCGGGGAGACCTGCCACACGAAGGTCCCGTGGACCGCGATCGACGCGAGGACGAAGCCGAGGTACGGGGCCAGGGACTGCCAGCGTCGGGTGGTCATGCGGCCCGAGGCCTGCAGCCGAGCTCTAGGGGGGCCATGGGACTCCCTTCGACGGGTGTGACCGGACGTCACCTGGATGGGCGGGTCCACAAATAGGCGCGTCGGTGCGGAGTGTCCACAGATTCGTCGCTCCGCGGCGCGAGCGGGGCGTCCCGGCGCGTCGGCCGCGCTCGGGTGGCGTGCGACGCCGGCCCGCCGTATTGGTGGGTCCTGAACCGTTCCGGAGGGATCGCATGTCCCGCACGACGTCCCGCCCGCGCCCGCTCCCCGGCGTCCTCCGCGTCGTCGGCGTCCTGGCCGCCACGGCTCACCTCGCCGCGGCTCCCGCGGTCGCGCAGACGCGCTCCCCGCTCGCGGAGGATGCGCGCTGGACGCTCGCGGCGGTCGGCGACGTGATCATGAACCGTAGGCTCGCGGCCTTCGACCACCCGGGCGACCCGGCCTTCCACGAGATGGCCGAGGTCATCCGCGCCACCGACGCGGCCTTCATGAACCTGGAGCAGTCGGTCTTTCGCCTGCAGGAGTTCGAGGGGTGGCCGGAGGCGGAGAACGGAGGCAACTACGAGGTGGGCTCCCCCGAGACGCTGCGGGACCTCGTCGACATGGGCTTCAACCTCTTCAACCGCGCGAACAACCACACGACCGACTACGGCGTGGAGGGCATGCGCCTCACCAACCGGCTCATGGACGAGTGGGGGCTCGTGCACGCCGGCACGGGCGAGAACCTCGCCTGGGCGAGCCGGCCCGGGTACCTCGAGACCGCCAAGGGCCGGGTGGCGCTCATCGGGATGGCTTCGACGCACACGCCGATGTCGCGGGCGGGCAGGGCCGGCCCGGAGGTGAGGGGGCGTCCCGGGCTGAACGCGCTCCGGCTGAGCAGCCGCAACGAGGCGTCCCCCGAGACGATGGCCGCCATGCGGGAGATCGCGCGCAGGCAGGGCGCGGCCGTGCCCGACGACGACCGCTCGCCCGTGCGCCTCTTCGGCGCGACCGTGTATCCCGGCGCGAGCGACCGCGTGGTCGTCAGCCTGAACGACGTCGATCGGGAGCGGGTGCTCCACGAGGTGCGCAACGCGACCGATCAGGCCGACTACGTCGTCGTGAACAGCCACTCGCACGAGCCGGGCAACGCGTCGCAGACGCCTCCGGAGTGGATGGTCGAGTTCACCCACCAGGTGATCGATGCCGGCGCGAGCACCTTCATCATCCACGGCCCGCACCAGCTCCGTGGCGTCGAGATCTACCGGGGCCGCCCGATCTTCTACTCGCTCGCGAACTTCGTCTTCCAGAACGAGACCATCGACCCGATGCCGTCCGACCAGCGCGACCGCTACGGCATCCCGCTCGACCGGCTCGCGTCGGAGATCTACGACCGCCGCTTCCGCGTCGACGAGGACGGCAACCCGACGACGGGCTTCCCCACCGGCTCGGAGTGGTACGAGAGCGTGGTGGCGGTGGTGACCTTCGAGGGCACGGAGGCCTCGGAGATCCGCTTCTACCCGATCGAGCTCGGGTGGAAGGAGCCGCGCTCGCAGCGGGGCACGCCGCGCATCGCGCCGGCCGAGCTGGGCCGCAGGATCATCGAGCACCTCGCCGCGCTCTCCGAGCCGTTCGGCACCGAGATCTCGTACGAGGGCGGCATCGGCGTCTGGCGGCGTTAGGCGGGCGATCTCGCCCCGTCGGAGAAGCGCTCCAGGATCCAGACGGTCACGGCCTCGAGCAGCGCCGGGCTCATCGTCTCCTCGATGCGGGCGTACTCGGCCGGAGCGCCGGTGTCCGCTTCCTGGAAGAGGTGGTTGAGCCCCGGAAGCGTCCGTACGGTCGCGTCCGGGTTCCCGCCGCGCGAGAGGGCGGCCTCGATCTCGGGGCCGTTGAGGCCGGGCGGGACCTGAAGATCCTTCTCGCCGATCAGCGAGAGCACGGGCGCGCCGACCCGCTCCAGCTCGGGGCGCGGGTCGTGGCGGAGGAAGAAGCGGAACCAGGGCGAGTTGAACTGGGCGATCGTGGCTCGGATCGTCTCGTCGCCCAGGCGCTCGCCGGCCGCCGCACGCAGCTCTGGGGAGAGCCCCGCGATCTCCCGCTCCAGCACCCGGCGCATCTCCTCCTCGGCGGTCTCCGGGTCCGGCTCGGCGGCCACCACGTCGGCGAGCCCACGCTGGATGCGCGCGTTCAGCTCGACGATCTCCGGCGGTGTGCCCATGGCCCGGTTGATGAGCCGTCCCTGCGCCTCGAGGATCTCGATGCCGGTGACCCCGGGTCCGGCCAGCATCACGACGAAGGCGACGTCGGCCGACCGGTTCGCGGCCATCGGGGCGATCAGCCCCCCCTCGGAGTGGCCGACGATCCCGACGCGGTCGCTCGCCACCTCCGGCCGCGCGCGCAGGAAGGACAGCGCGGCGAGCGCGTCGGCGGTGAAGTCCTCCGAGGTCGCCGACGCGAAGTCTCCCCCCGAAGCGCCGACGCCCCGGTCGTCGAACCTGAGCACGGCGATGCCCTCACGGGTGAGATGGTCGGCCAGGACGAGGAAGGGCTTGTGGCCGAGCAGCGTCTCGTCGCGGTCCTGGGGTCCGCTCCCGCTGACCAGGACCGCCCCGGGGAAGGGACCGGCGCCCTCGGGAAGGGTGAGCGTGCCCGCGAGCTCGATCCCGGCCCCGCGATTGGGGAAGGTCACGTCCAGCGTGCGGTAGGGGAACGGCGGCTCGGGCATCTGGGGGCGGGCCGGCCCCTCCGCGGCCCCGGAGGTCCTGCGAACCTCCAGCGGCAAGCTCGCCGGACCCTGGCTCCACGTGCCGGCGATCGCGTCGCCGGACTCGGAGAGGGTGCCGCGATACTCGCCCTGGGCGACGGCGACGGACAGCGTGACCTCGCGGCCCTCCACCGTGACCCCGCTCAGCGGGATCCCCAGCGCCCCCTGGTCGGGGCTGTCCATCGTCCCCGTCAGCGTCCCGTCGCCGGACGCCTCGAGGTGGAACACGATCCGCAGCTCGGTGCCCTGCACCGAGAGGGTCCCCTCCCAAGTCCCGATCACGGCATCCTCCGGCTCCTGGGCGATCCCGGACGTCGGTGGCACGCCCACGCCGAAGGCGCACGCCGCCAGGAAGCCGATCCTTCGCGCGGCCACCCTTCGCAACATCCCCAGCTCCCGTCTCTCGAGGGACGCGGACGGCGCGGTCGCCGGTCCGGTGGACATCATACGCGAGCCGAGGCGCATCCCTTCACGGCGGCAGGGAGATCGAGCGCCGCGCTCCCGCGCCGAGGCCGACCCCTTCGCCGAGGGCTCTTCGCCGGGAGGCAAACACCCGACACCCGCCGGTGGCCTCCGCCCGACGCCCCGCCCCTTCGGCCGGGATGATCTTGATGCTCGGAGTGCACGACCGCGCGGAAGAAGGACGCACGATGAAGATGATCGCGGAGAGGGCGGTGCTCGCCGGGACGGTGGGCCTGCTCTCCCTGGGGGTGATCGCCCCACCGCTGTCGGCGCAGGTGCTTCACGTCAACGACCGATGGGAGGAGTGCGCCATGGTCATCGACCCGACCCTGACGCAGACGTCGTGGCACCAGTTCGTCGAGGAGGCCGGACTCGTCTCGTACTTCCGGCCGATGGCCTCGGCCAGGCCGTTGGGTCGCCGCAGCTTCGAGCTCGCGGTGCTGGATTGGGGCACGAGGATCGACGCCGCCGACGACGCCTGGAACGACACCTTTTCGCATCCCGACGCCACCCACTGGCTGTTCGACGGCGACGCGCTCCTCATCCCGGGGCTGATGTTGAGGGCGGGTGTCTCCGATCGGGTCGACGTGGGTGCGTACTTCACGAAGTCCGTCGGCGCCAACTACGGCTTCCTCGGGGGCCAGGTCCAGTACAGCCTCCTCGACGACCTCGAGCGGAACCTCGCGGTGGCCACCCGGCTCAGCTACGTGCGGCTCTTCGGCCCCGAGGACCTGAGGTTCGGAAGCTACGGGCTCGACGTCTTCGCGAGCACGCAGTGGTCGAGGCTCTCACCCTACGCCGGCGTCTCGGGCTACGTGGCCCGCGGACGCGAGACCACCTCCAAGGTGGACCTCGACGACGAGACCGTCTTCGGCGTGCGGGGCACCGCGGGCGTGGCCGTGCGCGTCTCGATGCTCAGCCTCGGCGCCGAGGTGAACGTGGCGAAGGTGCCCGGATACTCGTTCAAGGTGGCGTTCGCGCGGTGAGGGCGCGCGGGTGAGGAGACGGGAATGGTGACAAAGGCCCTCCCGGTCACGGCGACGCTCCTCCTGCTCTGCGTCCCGGTCGTGGCCCAGAGCCCGCTGTCGGCCGCTCCGCTCGACGCCGCGGCCGCGCAGGAGGCGGCCGGGGAGCGCAGCCCGGTCGTGGCCGGCCTGCTCCAGGCGGCCTTGCCGCCCCTTCCGCTCGGCTACGCCTACGTGGGCGATCTGGGGAGGGGCCTCCTGCCGACCGGCCTCATGGTCGGCGGAGCCACCCTTCTCCTCGTGGGAGCGGTGGACATCGTCGACTGGACGGAAGAGGACAAGTCGGCGGTCCCGATCTACCTGGGGCTCGGCGCGCTGATCGGTGGATACGTCTTCGGCATCGTGGACGTGATCGGCGCCGCGAAGGACCGAAACGCCCGGGCGAGGGCCGCACCCGGGCCGGTGTGGCTCCTCCCCACGGCCCGCGGGCTGGAGGTCGTGGCCCGCGTCTCCACGCGCTGAGCGGGATTCCCGGCCTCGCGCTCGGGGCGGGTGCATGGCGCACCGCCCCGGGCTCGACCACTCTTGGACGTCGACGTCAGCCCGCCGCGGACGGTCTCCGGGCCGGCTCGCGGCGCAGATCCCGAGGAAGCACACGTGACGAAACCCGAAGTCGGCCTGGCGTTGGGGAGCGGCTCGGCCCGCGGCTGGGCCCACATCGGCGTGCTCGGCGGCCTCGCCAGGCGCGGCATCGTGCCCGACGTGGTGGCCGGCGCGTCGGTGGGCTCGCTCGTGGGCGCGGCGTTCGCGAGCGGGCAGCTCGAGACGCTGGAGCAGTGGGTGCGTGGCCTGAGCCGCGTCGAGGTGCTCCGCCTCCTCGACACGAGCCTGCGCCGCGGGGGGATGATGAGCGGCGACCGGCTCATGCGCGCGATCCGCGAGCGCATCGAGGACCACGACATCGAGGACCTTGCCGTTCCGTTCGCGGCGGTGGCGACGCAGCTCGACACGGGCCTCGAGCTCTGGCTGCGCGAGGGCCCGATGCTGCGGGCGGTGCGCGCGTCCAGCGGCCTTCCGGGGCTGTTCACGCCGGTGTGGCACGAGGGCCGCTGGCTCGTCGACGGGGGCGTGGTGAACCCGGTGCCGGTCTCGGTCTGCCGCGCGCTCGGCGCCGACTACGTGATCGGCGTGAACCTGAACCGGCACCTGCGCACGTACCCCCGGATCCGGCGGCGGCGGACGCCTCCCCCGGAGGAGCTCGCCCCGAGCCTCCCGGAGGCCGAATCGAAGAGCGAGCCGTGGCCGAACGCGTCGCAGTGGCCGGCGATCGTATCCGGGCTCATCGACTCCCTGAAGCCGGACGAGCCCACGGAGCCGGGCATCTTCGAGGTCATCGGCACGTCGATCAGCATCATGCAGGACCGGATCATGCGCAGCCGCATGGTCGGCGACCCGCCGGACCTCGTGCTCGATCCCGACCTCGGGAGCTTCGAGCTCCTCGACTTCCACCGGGCCGACGAGGCGATCGCGGCGGGCCACGCGGCCGTCGACGCGATGGCCGAGCAGGTGGAGGAGATCGCCGCGGCGGTGGGGTGAGGAGCAAGGACCATGCGACGGCGACCCGGCCGGTCGAGCGGCGGAAGACGCGGAGCCGGGCCGGGAGCAGCGGATCGTGCGCAACGCCGAGATCGTCGTCGATCCGGACCACCCGCCGCCTACCCCGCCGCCATCCCCGCCAGCCGGCCCCGCACGATCTCCTCCGCCTCGCGCATGATGCGCTCGATGAGCTCGGCGCACGTGGGGACGTCGTGGATCAGCCCGGCCACCATCCCGCAGCTCCACGCGCCGGCGTCCATCTCCCCCTCCTCGAGCACGCGCCGGCTCCCGGCGCCGGCGACGAGAGGTCGGATGTCCTCGATCGTCACGTCGCTTCCCTTCTCGCGCTCGATCTCGAGCACGCGATCGACGGCCCGGTTGGCGAGCACGCGCTCGGTGTTGCGGAGCGGGCGCATGATGAGGCGGGTCTGCAGCTCGTCGGCCTCGACCAGGGCGCGCTTGACGTTGTCGTGCACGGGCGCCTCGGCGGTGGCGAGGAAGCGCGTGCCCATGTTGATCCCGTCCGCGCCGAGCGCGAGCGCCGCGACCAGGCTGCGGCCGTCCGCCATGCCCCCGGACGCGACGAAGGGGATGCCGAGCTCCTCGGCCGCGCGGGGCAGGAGGATCATGTTCGGGATGTCGTCCTCGCCGGGGTGGCCACCGCACTCGAAGCCGTCGACGCTGGCGGCGTCGCATCCCAGGCGCTCCGCCTTGAGCGCGTGCCGCACCGACGTGCACTTGTGGATGACCCGGATGCCGGCGGCGCGGAAGGCGGGCATGAAGGGCTCCGGGTTGCGGCCGGCGGTCTCGACGATGGTGATCCCGCCCTCCACGATCGCGCGCACGTACTCGTCGTAGGGGATGTCGCGGAAGGCGGGCAGCATGGTCAGGTTGACCCCGAAGGGCGCGTCGGTCATGTCGCGGCAGCGCTCGATCTCCCGCGCCAGGTCCTCCGGGGTCGGCTGCGTGAGCGCGGTGACGATTCCGAGGCCGCCGGCGTTGGAGACGGCGGCGGCGAGCTCGGCGTAGCCGACCCAGTGCATCCCGCCCTGGATGATCGGGTGGCGGATGCCGAACAGCTCGGTGATGCGGGTCTTCATGGCGGCGCGGGGCGATGGGAGCAAGGGACGGCGGATGCCGGCGCGATCAGGAATCTACCGGTTTTCGGGGCAGGGACCCGGGGTGGCTCGCGCGCGGGCGGGCGTCCGCCCGGGACCGGGCCGGATCAGCGGGCGCCCCGTCCCGCCTCCAGCCCGTCGAAGCGCATGTACCCGGCGTGGAAGTACAGCGGGACCGTTCCGGTGGGCCCGTTGCGCTGCTTGGCCACGATCAGCTCGCTCCGGCCCGACTGCGGCGTCTCCCGCCCCGCCAGTCGCTCGTAGTACGACTGCCGGAACAGGAAGAGGACGACGTCGGCGTCCTGCTCGAGGCTTCCGCTCTCGCGCAGGTCGGAGAGGATCGGTCGGTGGTCGTCGCGCTGCTCGGGCGCGCGGTTGAGTTGGCTGAGCGCGACCACCGGCAGCTGCAGCTCGCGCGCGAGCGCCTTGAGGTCCCGTGAGATCTGGCCGACCTGATTCACCCGGTTCTCTCGCGCACGCTCCCCGGTGATGAGCTGGAGGTAGTCGATGACGACGAGGCCCAGCTCTCCGCCCATCCGGCGCACGTTGCTGCGCAGCCGGCGCGCCTTGGCGCGAATCGCGGGCGCGTCGAGCATGGCGGAGTCGTCGATCCAGAGGGAGGCGGCGTGGAGGTGGCCGCTCGCGTTGGAGAGGCGGTCCCGCTCCTCGGGGCCGAGCGCCCCGCCGCGGATGCGCTGCAGCTCGACGCGCGCCTCGCTGCACAGGAGCCGGAAGGCGAGCTGCTCCCTTGGCATCTCGAGGGAGAAGAAGCCCACGTGCACGCCGTCGTCGAGGGCGGCGTTGGCCGCGACGTTCAGGACCCAGGACGTCTTCCCCATCGAGGGGCGCGCGGCGACGATGCACAGGTCGCCCGGATGCAGGCCGGTCAGCATGCGGTCGAGCCGACGGAAGCCGGTGCGCAGGCCCGTGACCCCGTCGGGGCTGGCCTCGGCGCTCCGAAGGCGGTCGACCTGCTGGTGGATGTAGCGCTTGATCGTCTCCAGGCCCCCGGCCCCGCCGCTTTCGCGGAACTTGCTGATCCTGCCCTCGGCGCGATCGAGGATCTGCTCGACGGTCCGGTCGTCGTCCTCGTACGCGTCGCGGATGATGTGCTCGGCCGTGCGCATCAGGCGTCGCAGGCGCGCGGCCTCCTCGACGCGCTCGATGTGATAGCGGAGCCTCCGTGTGCCCGTCGTGGCCTCGATGAGCTCCTGGAGGTACGCGAAGCCGCCGACCTGCTCGAAGGCGCCCGCGCGCCGCATCTCCTCGCCGAGCGTGATGGGATCGACGACCTCGCCGCGCTCCTGCAGCGCGAGCGCGCCCTTGAAGAGCGCGGCGTGGGCGGGACGGTAGAACATGTCGGGCGAGAGCTGCGCCGAGGTCACGACGACGGCCTCGCGGTCGACCAGGAGGGCTCCGAGGATGGCGACTTCGGAGGCGGGGGCGGAAGGGGGGACGCGGAGGGGCTCTCCGGGGTCGGCGGAGCGGGGAAGCATGGACGGCCGGGGCGGATCTTCGGTAGACGTTCGGGGCGAGGGTCCGAACAAGTACCGAACGGAGGGCTCCGGCACAACCGGGACGAGCGGTCGCGCACGCAACACTTCGGGCGCGCGATATCCGGGCGGGATTGGCCTCCCGCGGCGGGGTCGAAACCCACACGCGGGCGCGAGGAAGTCCCGACTGCACCGGGATCGGCCCGCACCCATTCTTGGGGTGCGTCGGCGGAGCGCGTCCTGCGGCTGCGTCGGCGGAACGCGTCCTGCGGGTGGGTCGGCGGAACGCGTCGTGTGGGTGGGTCGGCGGGGCGCATGCCAGGCGCACGCCGGCCCGACAGGCGGAGCCGCCGGCCCCGTCATGAGCGCCTCACCGCCCGGGAGGGCACCGTGCGCACGATCATCGAGCCTTTTCGCATCAAGGTCGTCGAGCCGATCCGGATGACCACGCGCGAGGAGCGCGCCGGGAAGCTGGAGCGGGCCGGCTACAACCCCTTCCTGCTGCGGTCCGAGGACGTGCTGATCGACCTGCTGACGGACTCCGGCACCTCGGCCATGTCTCAGGAGCAGTGGGCCGGCATGATGCGCGGAGACGAGGCCTACGCGGGGTCGTCCTCCTACCTGCGTTTCC
>JBFFWJ010000059.1:0-11236 GCA_041570315.1 Longimicrobiales bacterium
AGCTCGTGCTGTATCCGGGAATCGGACACAATCCCCAGTTCGAGCACGGCGAGCAGTTTCACGCCGATCTCGTGCGGTTCCTCGAGTCCGATCCGGACGAACCCGCGGACCAGAGTTGGCGAGCCTCCGACCTGGGTCGCTAACCCCGAGCCGTGTCCGTCGGCCACCTGCGGCTTCCCGGTCCGCTCGCGCAGGACGACCGAGCGCCTCGGCCGCTGCGCGGACGCTCCCGCGGGCACCCCGGTTCAGGCGAGTCCTCAGAGCTCGGCTCGCGGCGGCATCTCCCGCCGTAGCCCTCTCACCGTTGCCCGCCTTGCGTCTGCCTTCCTGTCGTGAGTCAATTGGCCCGCTATGTGGCGTGGGTGTCGTAGCGCAGCAACAGGATCGCCGGTTGCCCGGTCGGCAAGGTCGAAGGAGGCCTCGCAATGGACTTCAGGAAGGTTGGGGGCATTGGCGGCCTCCTCTTTGGGATCGGTGTCCTGATTGGCAACGCGTTCTTGGTCCTGCCTGCCAAGCCACTTGGCGGCGCCGAGCTATCCCAGATCGTGTCCTACTACAATGAGCACGGAAGCTCCGTCCGACTCTTCGCGTACCTCGGGCCGATCGCGTGGACATCGATTTCACTCTTCGCCGCGGGCGTGGTAGTCGCGACCCGTCACGAAGGACGCCAGAACGGCTGGGCGCTGGCTGGCGCGATAGGAATCGCGACGATGATCGCCACCTTCTGCGGGGTCGTCACGGCGGATCTCGTGCTCGCCATACGGGCGCCACGTCTGCTGGACAACCCGGAGTACACTCAGCTGCTGTGGGATTACCACATGGTGCTGCAGATCCTGAACCTGACCTTCATCGCGGTTGCCTTGGGCGGCTTCGGAATGGCTGCCGTGACATCAGGAAGCGCCCCGCGTCTCGGAAAGCTCGGCGTACTCGGAGCAGGGTTCTTGTTGGTCGCCGCAACGCAGGCCGCGCCCGGTGTGACGGGATCGGGACCAACCCTTGTCGCGCTTCCGGGGTTCGCCATCTGGTTGATCTTCGTGATCGGATACAGCGTGACGATGCTCCGCTCGCAGGCTCAGTGACTCGTGTCGGCTACGCCCGGCACCCGAAGACTCGCGGCACCCGCTCAGCCACGCCACACGGTACCTGAAGGCGGGCCACTCGAACCGAAGCGCCTCCGCCTTGCGCCTGCCTCCCCGAAAGCTCATGAAGCACCATGACGAACCGAACTGCTCTGACGAGCACCCGCTCTACACGGTAGCCAACGGCACTGTCCGGCCGGGCGAAGAACTCACCTGCAACTACCTCGAGTTCGACGAGGACTCCAAGAGGGGCGGGCTCCTTTGGCCGTCCTCCGGCTCGGAGTGAGGCCACGTAGTCGCACAGATGCTCTCCGCAGGGTGCGACGGCCTCCGCCCCAAGCCGGGAGCCGGCCTTTGTGGTCGACCCAACGCCGTGGCATTACTTGCGCCAGGCTGGAAAGACGAACATGGGGCGACGGGAGGGGAACACGCCCTGGTGCACTGAGCTGACATCCTCTACCGAAACGAAGGCGGCCGGCTGGTGCGCCTCCACTACCTGCATGTAGCGGCGCACATCCCCGCGGTCAACGACGCTGAAGATCACGCTCACGTCGCTCGAACCGCCCGTCCCGCGAACACTCGTGACGCCGAAGCCGGCCGACTTGACGGCAGCGACAACATCCGTTCCATCACCCTCCATCACCGTTCGGATGATGCGCTTGCCGATCGCGAGCCGCTCCTCGATCCGGAGGCCGACGAACACGCCGGACGCGAAGCCCCCGGCGTAGGCGAAGTAGTAGGCCAGGTTCGTGAGATTCAGCACCACCTGACTGATCGCGAACAGCCAGATGATCATCTCGACGAAGGCCACTGCGGGCGCGAGGCTCTTCTCGCCCCGCGAGATGAACGAGATCCGAAGCGTCCCAAGCGTAACGTCGCAGACTCTCGCCACGAAAATGAGGGCGGCCCCGGCCCATACCGGCCACGCACCGAAGTCCATCAACAAGTCACACCTCCGAAGGACCCTACACGCAGCGACGCGGCCAGGTTGGGCCACGGTCCAAGTGCCTGGCCCACCAAGGGACCAGGATCCCAAGAAGATAGCGCGCCCCGCCCCGGCCACCGAGGCTACAACCCGCGCCGGCTCCATTCCTCGATCGGGCAGATGTCGCCCGTCACCTTCGAGCGGCTCCAACGCGAGACCGACCAGGTCGAGGCCGCCCGTTGCCGCTACCTTCGTCGGCCCGTCGCCCGCTACCGCGGCAAGCGTGGCTCTCCGGAGCCTCTAGGACCAGCTACAAACTCGAGTCCCTGTGGGCGCACGTGAGATCGCCTCGCCGCGTCTCCTCCGAACGGGAGCCGGTGTGGAGCCGCCCATCTCAGCCCGGCGCGTCTCGCTCAGGACCGTCTCCAGGCTGGACGTCGCTGCGCTCGCTCAGCAGCCTCTCGGTGAAGTCAGCCTGATCCTGCAGGCGCCGCACTTCGTCCCGCAGCAGCTCGATTTCTTCGGCCTGCTCGGCCAGACGGCGATCTTGGTCCGGCGTCGACGCAGGAGGCAGCTGACGGGTGACGAGCTTGATGCCCAGCAGGAGGACTCCCACCGCGAGGATGAACATCGCCATCATCACGATTCCCATGGCCTCAAGTTAGCCGTGCGTGCCGAGCAGGACGTAGGCCTCCGCCCGCGACGGCTCATCCGTCCCCCGCGACACCCCCCAGCTCGATCCAGGTCGGCGGGTGATCGACCGCCTCCAGGAAGCGGAGCATGTCGGCGCCGCGCAGCCGGGTCGTCATGCCGTTGTCGAGGGGGTGGAAGTTCCACACGTCGTGGTCGAGCAGCCCCCGATCCAGGGCCACGCGAACGGCGCCGGAGTGGTCGTTGACCACGCCGAAGGGCGTGACCGCGCCGGGGGTCACCCCCAGGTAGCCCATGAGCCGCGCCTCGCTTCCGAACGAGAAGCCCCTGTGGCCGAGGGTCCTGGCGAGCGCCTTCAGGTCCACCGCCCTGTCCTCGAGCGCGACGATCAGCCACATCGCGCCCTTCTTGTCGCGCACGAAGAGGTTCTTGGTGTGGGCGCCGTCGAGTGGGCCGCGCTTCTCCTTGGCCTCCTCGACCGTATAGACCGCCGGATGCGAGAAGGTGTGCGCGTCGATCCCCAGCGACTCGAGGCGGGACAGCAGCTCGCGGGGGGTGGCCGGAGCGGAGCCGTCGGCGAGGCGGTGAGCGCCGTCGCTCACGGGCCGACGGCCAGGGCCGAGTCCAGGAAGCGGAGGATCCTCGCGACGGCCCACTCCGTGGAGCCCGGGGAGAGGATGTCGCCCGCCAGGACGTGGCGCGCGGGATCACCGGTCGCCTCCGGCGCGACCGGCTCGACCTCCACGCCCGGAATCGCGCGTAGGACGCGCTCCGTCTCCCGCGCGTCGACGACGCGGTCCCCGCGCGCGTAGACGACGAGGGTGGGCTCCTCCAGCCCGCCCAGGTCCCGCGTCCGCACGTGCTCGACCAGAGCCATCATCGGCAGGAGCGCCGAGGTCGGATAGCAGGTCGTCCAGTGCAGCTCCTGCTCCGCGTTCTCGGCGGTGAAGCAGCGCTCGGACCCGACCACCAGCCGTGCCAGCAGACCACCCCACGGAGCCAGCAGGAGGCGGGACGTCCGGTCGGCCGGATGGTAGTTGGGAGAGATCAGGACCAGGGCGGCGAGCCGGTCCTTCGCTTCGCCGCGGGTCGCCGCCCACGTTGCCAGCGTTCCGCCCGTGGAGGTGCCGATCAGCACCACGCGCTCGCCAATGCGTCCGCCGATCGCGATCGCTTCTGCGACGTCGTCCAGCCAGTCCTCGACCCCCGCCTCGCCCATGGCCTCCGAGTCCCGTCCGTGGCCCCTGAGGCGAGCGAAGTACGCGTTCGCGCCGAGCGCGGCCGCGACGTCCGACACGAGGGGCTCGACCTCGTGGCGGTCGGCCGAGAAGCCGTGCAGGTACACGACCGAGATCCGTGTGCGGACCCCCGGGCCCGACGCGGACCACACGATCGCGCGCTCGTCCCCCGGCCGCACGCCCGGCACCGCCGCCTCGGCGGCCGCCAGGTAGGCGTCCAGGTCCGGCCCGAGGTCGGGCTCGGTCCAGCGCTCCTCGAAGCCCGCGCGGGGTCCGAGCAACACCCCGAGGACCAGCGCGGCGCCGGCGAGCGCCGCCGTCCTCCACCGGTTCGGGCGGCCGCGACGGCCGCGGTCCCGCCGACCGCTCAACGCCCCGGGGTGCCCTCCTCCGAGACCACTCGCCCGGTGGCGAGATCCAGGCCCAGCGTCTCGCCCTTCAGGATGGCCGGCACGCCCTCCTCCATCCAGATCGGCGCCGGAGCGTCCATGAGGTAGTGGTCGAAGAACTGCTGCATCCGGATCGCCCAGTCCTTCTGGTTGCGCCGTTGGCGCAGCCCGTGCGCCTCGCCGTTGTAGTTCAGCATCCACACGGGCTGCCCCAGCCGCCTCAGGCCCACGAAGAGCTCGATGCCCTGGTACCACGGAACCGCGCCGTCCTCGTCGTTGTGCATCATGAGCAGCGGCGTGCGGATCTTGTCCGCCGTGAAGATGGGGGAGTTCTCGATGTAGCGGAGCGGCGTCTCCCACAGCGACCCGCCGATGCGGCTCTGCGTGCGCTCGTACTGGAAGGCGCGGCTCATGCCGGTCTGCCAACGGATCCCGCCGTAGGCGCTGATCATGTTGGCGACCGGCGCACCGGCCTCGGCGGCGGCGAAGATGTCGGTGCGGGTGAGCATGTACGCGATCTGGTAGCCGCCCCAGGAGTGGCCCTGCACCCCGATCTTGTCGCGATCGACGAAGCCCTCGTCGATGAGCGCGAGCACGCCGGGCACCACGGCGTCGACGGCGCTCTCGCCCGGGTACCCGATCCGGTACGGGATGTCCGGCACGAAGAGGAGATAGCCGCGGCTGACGTAGAAGGAGTAGTTGATCGACGAGCTCCCGGGCGCCGGGACCACGTGGCGGTGCAGCCCGTCCGAGTTGCGCTCGTAGAAGTACACCATCATCGGGTACCGACGGGAGGGGTCGAACCCCTCGGGCTTGTAGAGGATGCCCTGGAGCGGCGCGCCGTCGACCGACGTCCACTCGTACAGCTCCGCGGTCCCCCAGCGGTAGTCCGCCTGCTGGGGGTTCGCGTCCGTGACCTGGCGCGGGTCGTCGAAGTCCGCGTCGGTGACCCAGATGTTCGGGAAGTCCTCGAAGGTGGAGCGCGTGAAGGCGACCACGTCCGCGTCCGCCGCCTTGCCGAACCCTCCGAAGAGCGCGTCGCCGGACAGGAGCTCGACCGGCTCCCGCGAGCGGTCGAAGCGATCCCGGTGGATCCCGGCCCGCTTGGTCGCCGTGTGGAGCGCGGTCAGGTAGACGTCCTCGTCGTAGGGGACGAACGGATCGTCGTCGTCGAGGTCGAGGACGCGGAAGCGGGTGTCGGTCGCGCGGCCCACGCCCTCGGTCAGGTTCCGCGGAGCGACCTCCCCGGTCGGGTCGATCGCCCACACGTCGAACTCGTCGTAGACCAGGAACCTCTCGTCGTCGCGGGTCCAGCCGGCGGATCCGTACGACCGCAGCGCATCGGGATGGTCGTCGAGCACGTCGTGCACCGGCACGCCGAGGTCCGCCGTGAGGTTCCTCTCCTCGCCCGTCCGCGCGTCGACGGCGAACCATGCCCTCTCGAACCCGTCCCAGCGCGCCACGTACCTCCCCGCGGGAGAGAGCGAGCCCCCGCCACGGACCATCTCGGCGACGAGCTCGCGGGACCCGCTCTCGACGTCGATGACGTACAGGTCCGAGTAGCGGCCGTCCCACGAGACGAGCTGGCGGTACGGAAGCCCGCTCGTGCCGAGCGCGACCGCGCCGTCCCCGCGGCTTGCGACCGAGACCTGAGGCACCTCCGTCGTGGCGAGCTGGCGGACCGCGCCGCTCTCGACCTCGAGCACGGCGAGGTACGTCCGCTCCCGATCCTGCTCGAGCTGCACGAGCTGCATCGGCTGCAGGTAGGGGTCCTTCCAGTTCCAGACGTCGACCTCGACACGCTCGTCGTCGGGCGTGTCGTCCTCCGGCTCGGGCTCGGGCGCCGCCGCCGTGCCGAAGAAGACGCGAGCGCCCGACTCGGAAAACTCGACGTCGCCGCGCTCGCTGGGCGCCCACCCGGCCGGGATGGCGGACGCGCCCGTCGAGACCCTGCGCGCCTCCTCGCCGCCCGTCAAGACGTACAACGCGAAGTCGGGCGCCTCGTCGTCCCGGTCGTCGCGATCGGTCAGGAACGCGGCGCTGCCCTCCCCGGACACGGCGAGCCGGACATAGCGGCCCTCGCCGGACGTGACGCTCTCCGCCCCACCGCTCCGGCCGACCCGGTAGACGCCGTCGGCCGCACCGTCCTCCCCCGACGCCGCGTAGTAGAGCACCGAGCCGTCGGCCGCGAAGGCGTAGTCCGCGACGTGCTCGAACCGTCGCTCGCTTCCCGAATCGAGAGCCCGCACCACGAGCACGGTGCCGTCATCGAGCCTGGGCGCGGCAGCCTGGTCGTCTCCCTCCACCTCCTGCTCCTCACGGCCCTCCGTGTCCGGCTCGTCCCCGTCCTCGAGCGGAGCCTCGAGATGGTACGCCAGCCAGCCCCCGGCGTCCTCCGGCAGCGCGAAGGACCGGACACGCTCGAAGCTCGTCGTCGACAGGTCCGACAGGTCCACGACGACGAGACCGTCCTTGGGAGCCTCCGCGCCTCTCCGCCCCTCGGCCTCGGCCTCGTCCTCCTCGGCCTCGGACGGTTCCACCAAGGCCACCAGGTAGCGCGAGTCCGCGCTGAAGCTCGGAGACGCACCGCGCTCCACCCTCAGGGTGCGCTCGTCGCGAAGACTCCGAACGACGAGCATCGCGTCGCCGTCTCCGGGCACGAGGCGGTACGCGAGCCAGCGCCCGTCCGCCGACAGGACATCGTCGCGGATCGTGTTCCAGGCGTCGTAGTCGTCGTGGTCGAGCGCGCGCTTGTCCTGACCCGAGAGCGGCGCGGCGAGCACCGACAGCGCGAACAGCGCGACGGCGACACGGGTAGTTCTCATCGTTACCTGCCATCTGCGTGGGCGAGAGAGGCGAACGGTACCGGCGGCCCCGAGCGGGGGCAACGGGTCCTCCGGGCTGGCGGGCTCGCCTCCGTGCCCGCACGTTGCGTCGCCCCTCGGAGAGCGTGGAATCCATGACGGAGAGACCCGTGCGCGCCCTGACCCTGATCCTCGCCATCGCTGCCGTCCCGAGCCTGCCTTCGGCCACCCTCGCACAGACCGGAACGGGCGCCGAGTGGCGCGTCTACGGGGGTGACCCCGGCCACACGCGCTACTCGAGCCTGGACCAGATCGACGCGAGCAACGTCGGCGACCTCGAGATCGCGTGGCGCTGGGATGCGCGCAACTTCGGGCCCAACCCCTTCATCCGCAGCGCGACCACCCCGCTCGTGGTCGACGGAACCCTGTACGCCACGGCCGGCATGCGGCGCAGCGTGGTCGCGCTGGACCCGGGCACCGGCGAGACGCTCTGGATGTGGCAGATGGACGAGGGCGAGCGCCTGTCCGCGGCGCCGCGCCCCAACCCGGGTCGCGGGGTCGCCTACTGGAGCGACGGCGCGGGCGACGATCGGATCGTCACGGTCACGCCCGGCTACCACCTGGCGGCGCTGGACGCCGAGACCGGGCGTCCGGTCGAGGGCTTCGGCAACGGGGGGGTCGTCGACCTCTTCGAGGGCCACCGACAGCGCGAGGGCGTCTCGTTCGTCGGCTCGATCGGCCAGAGCTCGCCGCCGACCGTGGTGGGCGACGTGATCGTCGTCGGGTCGGCGCACGAGGTCGGGCTGCGGCCGCCCTCGATGACGAACACGCCCGGCGACGTGCGCGGCTTCGACGCGCGCACCGGCCGGCTCCTGTGGACCTTCAGGACGATCCCCGAGGAGGGGGAGCTCGGCGTCGACACCTGGGACAACGAGTCGTGGCGCTACACCGGCAACGCCGGCGTGTGGGCCCCGATCTCCTTCGATCCGGAGACCGGCTACGTCTACCTGCCCACCGAGGCCGCCACCGGCGACTACTACGGGGGCCACCGGCACGGCGACAACCTCTTCTCCACGAGCCTCGTGTGCCTGGACTCCCGCACGGGAGAGCGCGTCTGGCACTTCCAGACGATCCACCACGACATCTGGGATTGGGACAACCCGACCTTCCCGATCCTCGCCGACATCGACGTCGACGGTCAGCCGCGCAAGATCGTCGCCCAGATCACCAAGCAGGGCTTCACCTTCGTCTTCGACCGTCTCACCGGAGAGCCGATCTGGCCGATCGAGGAGCGCCCGGTTCCCGCGTCGGACGTGCCCGGCGAGCGGGCGTCGCCGACGCAGCCCATTCCGACGAAGCCTCCGCCGTTCGACCGCCAGGGCTTCACCGAGGACGACCTGATCGACTTCACGCCCGAGATCAAGGAGCGGGCGCTGGAGGCCGTCGCCGACTTCCGCATGGGCCCGATCTACACGCCGCCGTCGCTGGCCGAGGCGCCGGACGGCACGAGAGGGACGCTCGCCCTGCCCAGCACGGTCGGGGGGGCGAACTGGGAGGGCGGCGCGCTCGACCCGGAGACCGGCTACCTCTACGTCGGCTCCCAGACCAACGCCTCGGTGCTCGCGATGGTGGAGGGGGGCGACCGCTCGGACATGAGCTACATCTTCGGGTTCGCGCGCGCGCAGATCGCGCCCGGCGTGCCGATCGTGAAGCCCCCGTGGGGCCGGATCACCGCGCTCGACCTCTCCGACGGAAGCCTGGCCTGGACGGTGGCGGCCGGCGATACCCCTCCGCAGATCGCGGAGCGGCTCGGCCTCGACGTGCAGGACATGCCCAGGACCGGCAGCGTCTCTCGGGCGGGCGTCCTGGTCACGAGGACGCTCCTGTTCGCCGGCGAGGGCGCCTCGGGCGCGCCGATGTTCCGGGCGCTCGACAAGATGACCGGCGAGACGGTCGCCGAGCTCGAGCTCCCGGGCGCTCAGGTCGGGCTTCCGATGACGTACCTGCACGAGGGACGCCAGTTCATCGTGATCTCGGTCGGCGGCGGCGGCGAGCCTGCGGAGCTGGTCGCCCTGGCGCTGCCGTCCGACGGGTGACGCGGATGCGCCGCCGACCCGCGGCGCACGCGAGTTCTGGCCGGAGGACGGCGGTGCGCCGAGATTGAGGCGCCCCCCCCGATCCGCGCACAGGGAGCGCACATGCTGAGCAGGGATCACGCCCGACTCCGCGAGGAGGCGCTCCGGCACCCCGCGCTGACCGACCCGCGAACCGGGCTCGCGAGCCGCCTCCACTTCGAGCTCGTGTTCAGCTACCTGTTCTCGGCCGGCGACCGGGGCATGGCCTTCACCCTGATGCTCGTGTCCGCGGGAGCCGCCTCGGACGACGAGGTGAGAGCGGTGGGCGAAGCGATGGCGCGAGTCACCCGCTCGTCGGACCTGGTCTCGTACGTGGGCGAGGGGCGCTACCTGCTCCTCCTGCTGGCCACGAACCTGCAGGGCGCCCGCATCACCGCGGACCGGATCGAGGTGGCGCTGGCCGGCGTCGCCCCGAAGCGGCCCGCCCTGGGGCTCGCGGCGTACGCCGGGCACATGGAGGAGTCGACCGAGCTTCTCGATGCGGCCGAGCGGGCGCTGGCCGCCGCCGAGGCCGCAGGGGGCGGAGTGGAGCTCGCCTGACGCCGCCGAGGCCTCAGCAGTCGACCAGCTCGATCTCGTCCGGCTCGTTCGGGACCACGCACAGGAACTCGAACGGCTCGTCGCCGGCGTCCGCCTCGTAGTTGTGAGGGACGCCTCCGGGGATGTACACGACGTCCCCCGCCTTGACGTGATGGACCTCGTCGCCGATCTGAACGCGCGCGCTCCCGCGCAGCACGTACTGCTCGTGCTCGACCCTGTTCGTGTGCATCGGCATGCCGCCGCCGGGCTCCATGATGAAGCGACGCATGGCGAAGTTCGGCCCCTGCTCCGGTCCGATCAGCACCTGGCGTCTGGTCCCCGTGCCGGCCTTCACCTCCTCGGCGGGCACCGAATCGACGTGACGCACGGACATGGCCACCCCTCTCGTTGGGTCCTGAGCTCGACACGACATCCTACCGTCTCGCCGCGAGGCTCGGTAGCCCCGCGAGAGCGCGACGGCTCGGGCGGCAAATCGCCGTGCCAGCCCCTGGCCGCCTACCCTCAGGCACGCCCGAGAGGGTTGACGCGCGAGCCACCGGCCGGATACCTACCCGAGGCGTCCGCAGGACGAGGCGGCGCCGGCGGAAGGCGGCGCGCGGCGCGATGACACCCGGCCGGAGGCCGACGTGACCCGACCCATGCGATGGCTCCCGGCCCCCCTCCTCGCCGCCGCGTGCGCCGCGCTCGCCGGCTGCTCGGACGCAGGGCGGGCGGACGACGGGGCCGGGACCGTCGCGGGCGACCCCAAGGTGCTCCTGGTCGGCCTGGACGGGGTACGGGTCGACGTGCTGGCCGAGGTCGCCACGCCCGCCCTCGACGCGCTGGCCGCCGAGGGCCTGATGATCACGGACGCCCGCACCACGGATCCGTCGGTGAGCGGCCCTTCCTGGTCCTCCATGCTCACCGGCGTGTGGCCCGGGAAGCACGGCGTGACCGACAACGAGTTCGAGGGGGAGCGCTACGGCCGGTATCCGGACTTCCTGACGCGCGTGGAGCGAGCGCGCCCCGAGCTGTCCACCGCCGCCGTCGCCGACTGGGCGCCCCTGTTGAGCAGCGACCGGGGCGCGCCGACCGTGAGCGAAGCGGTCGACGTGAGGCACGTCCTCGACGGCTACGATCTCGGGTGGGCGGAGGCGGACGCCCGCGTCACCGACCTCGCGGTGGAGCTCGTGCGCGACGCCGACCCCGACGCGCTCTTCGTCTATCTCGGCAACCCGGACGAGACGAGCCACGAGCACGGCTCGATCGGGATCGAGTACCGAGCGGCGATCGAGGCGGCGGACGCGCAGCTCGGCCGGATCGTCTCCGCCGTCCGCGCCCGGCCCACCTACGATCGTGAGGACTGGCTGATCCTCGTGAGCACCGACCACGGGCGGCGGGCCGACGGGGGACACGGTGGGGATACGCCCGAGGAGATGACGATCTTCATCGTCGTGGCGGGAGCGGCGACGAGAGGCGCCCTCGCTCCCGCCTCG